>CAZULI010000057.1:0-1122 GCA_964621095.1 uncultured Acidimicrobiaceae bacterium
AGGGGCCGAGGACGGCCGACATTGCCGCGGTCGTCGAGACCGTTGCCAGTGGTCCCCTCGGGGGGTTGCGGGTGATCATCACCTCGGGTGGTACCCGTGAGTCGATCGATCCGGTGCGGTACATCAGTAACCGTTCGAGCGGGAAGATGGGGAACGCGATCGCTCGTGTGGCAGCTGCCCAAGGGGCGTCGGTCACCCTGGTGACGGCAGCGGATGGCCCGGGGATCAGCGGTGTGGTTGCCATCACGGTGGAGTCGGCACAGGAGATGGCTGACGCCGTGTGGTCACGACTCGAGGGGTGTGACGTGGCGGTGATGGCCGCAGCGGTAGCAGATTTCCGACCAGCCACTGTTGATCCGTCGAAGATCAAACGTGCCTCAGGCCCCAAGACGATCGAACTCGTGCCCACCCCCGACATTCTCAAAGGGGTCCACGAGTCCCCGCATCGACCGTTCCTGGTCGGGTTCGCTGCAGAAACCCACGGGCTGGAGGACGCAGCATCAAAAGCACAGCGCAAGGGTGTTGACTTCTTGGTGGCGAATGATGTGGCGTCTGCAGGCTCCGGTTTCGGATCCGACACCAACGAGGTGACGTTCTTCTACCCCGACGGGAGTTCACGGGAACTCCCTCTCATGGACAAGGGCGACGTTGCAAAGGCGTTGTGGGAGGAAGTTCGTGCGCTGCGGGGTATGGTCTGACCGGCGCGCAGGGACCGATCGAGTTCGCCTGCCAGGTCGTCCCTGAGATCCCGTCCTTTGCCGTTGACGACGGTTTCACGTACCGGATCCCCGAGGGCATGCCGATCGGCGTCGGGACCAAGGTGCGTGTCCGGGTCTCGGGTCGCCGCCTCGCTGGGTACGTGACCGCAACGTTCCCAGCCCCTCCGGACCGCAAACTCCTCCCGATCGAATCCGTGACGGGTTCTGCCCCCGTGTTCGACGAGCACCTTCTCGAGGTGTGTCGCCGGATGGCGGTGCACTACGTCGCTCCGCTTTCGACGCTCCTGAAGCGGACCTCCCCGCCAAACGCCCCCCGGCGGATCTCCCACCGCGACACGTCCAGCGTCGATCGTGTGCACCCCACACGAGACCGATCCCGGATCATCTACACGGTGAGTGCCGC
>CAZULI010000057.1:1132-9099 GCA_964621095.1 uncultured Acidimicrobiaceae bacterium
CATGGGGCGGTCGTCGAGGCCATCAACCGAAGCAGGGGAGGATCAGCCAAGGCGGTCGTCGTCCCGTCGGTACAGGAAGCGGAGGAACTTGCCGCGTACCTTGAGCAGCTCCACCCCGGATGTGTGCGGGTTGCCACCTCGTCAATGTCAGCGAAGGACGTCACGGCGTCGTGGGCAGCCGCCTCCCAGGATCCGAGCACGATTCTTGTCGGTACCCGTGAGATCGCGTTGTGGAAGCTGGCCGGCGGTGGCAGCTGCATCATCGTTGAGGAGGGTCGCAGGGTCATGAAGTCACCATCGACCCCGACCCTCCACGTGCGAGAAGTGGCAGCGTGCCGACGTGAGATCGAGGGCGGGTCCCTGTCGATGATCGGTCCGGTACCGACGCTCGAAGCAATCGCCCTCGGCGCACGGGTTGAGCGTCCACAGGGGAGGGAGTGGCCCCTCGTCGAGGTCTCAAACCGCAGTGAGGACCCACCGGGTCCGGCGTTGATCACCGAGCGAACGCGCCGAGCCCTGCTGGGCATGGTGCGGTCAAGGACGCCATCCTTTGTTCTGGTGGGCGCACGCGGCTACGCCCCAGCGTTTCTCTGTACCCAGTGCTCTGCGGTTCGGCGCTGTCGGACCTGTGACCATGTGGCGTCCGATGCCACCAGCTGTCGGCGGTGTGGTGCGACCCTGGCACCCTGTCCCGAGTGCGGGCAGGAGCGCTTTGCGCCGATCGGTGCGGGGATCGGGAGGGTGGTGAGCGAGATAGCGTCGTTTGCGGGCCGGGGTGTCGTCGGCACCGTCACCGAAGACGCTCTTGTCACCGTGGGCTCGGAACGGGACCTGCTCGCGTGCGGTCCCGTCGGTCTTGCGGTGGTCGTTGACACCGACGGCATGGCTGGCGCGCCCCATTACCGAGCGAGTGAGGACGCCCTCCGACTCCTCGTGCGGACCGCACAGAAGGTGAGTCGTGGCGACGGACACCGCATGCTCATCCAGACAGGGGCCAAGGCAACCCGAGTCGTGGAAGCACTGGTCTCGGGCCGGTCGGAACGGTTTCTCCGTGATGAGGCTGCGATCAGGAAGTCGGCGTCGTTCCCCCCGTACGGAGAATTGTTGGCGGTGGAAGCCGATCACGGGGGTGAAGCCAACCAGGTGCTTCGTTCCGCCCTCGGTGACACGGCCACGGTGCATGGGCCAGCGTCGATGAGGGACCGTCAACGATGGTTGATCCAAGGAGGGAGTCTCGACCAGGCCCGCATCCATCTGCGATCCGCGGTTGGTCTGCTTCGTTCCAAAGGCCTGCGGGTCCGCATCGACGCCGACCCCATCGATTTGTGAGGATCATCCGTGGTTCGGGGGACCTTCAACGTATGGGAGTCGCACCCGTCCGGTAATGTGTGACCATGGCGATCTACCCCATACGAACGTTTCCTGACCCGGTCCTCTCCATGCGCGCGTCGGATGTCACCGAGTTTGGTGCCTCCCTCCGGAAGCTCGCGGACGACATGTTCGAGACCATGTACGACGCACCCGGCGTCGGCCTCGCCGCACCCCAAATCGGCATCTCAAAACGGTTTTTCGTGGCCGACATCGGGGAAGGCCCGTTCTTGATGGCCAACCCCGAGATCGTTGAAACCCACGGCAAGTGGAAGTACGAGGAGGGGTGCCTCTCCGTTCCCGGGCGGTACTGGACGATCAAACGGTCCAACTACGCCCGTGCGGTGGGTCAGGACATCGACGGCAACGCCGTCGAGTTCGAGGGGGAGGAACTCATGGGGCGACTCCTCCAACACGAGATCGACCATCTCCATGGAACGCTGCTGCTCGCCCATCTCAGCGCACGGGTCCGCAGCGAGGTCCTCAGCGAGCTCAGAGAAGACCCTCTCGGCATACGACGAGCGCACTGATGGGGGTGCTCTTCCTTGGCACTCCTGCTGCGGCCATCCCGAGTCTGTGTGCGCTCGCCCAGGTTGACGACATCGAGTTCGTTGTCACCCGACCTGA
This sequence comes from uncultured Acidimicrobiaceae bacterium, assembly GCA_964621095.1. Lineage (GTDB taxonomy): Bacteria > Actinomycetota > Acidimicrobiia > Spongiisociales > UBA5794 > UBA5794. The sequence goes on from CAZULI010000057.1 coordinate 3,128, forward strand.
CCGACCCGTGAAGCGGTCATCTGTCCCCATGCCACCACCGGTGAAGGTGGCCGCGCAGCAGTTCGGGTTTCCGGTGGTGCAGCCAGAAACGGATGCGGAGCTTCTCACGATCCTGAGATCCTCCGATGCCACGATGGGACTCGTGGTGGCGTTCGGCAGGGTGCTCTCCGAGGAGATGATCGCCACCCTGCCCATGGGGTTCGTCAATGTCCACTTCTCGCTGTTGCCACGCTGGAGAGGGGCGGCACCCGTCGAGCGGGCGATTGCAGCGGGGGATGAGAGCACGGGGGTGACGCTGATGCAGATTGATGCAGGCCTTGACACGGGTCCGGTCATCGCCGAGCGGGCCACCGACATCTCGCCCGTGGATACCGGGGGAACGCTCACCGCACGTCTTGCCCACCTCGGGGCGACCCTTGTGGACACCACCCTCCCTGACTATCTCAACGGCCGTCGCATTCCGGTGCCCCAGATCACCGTCGGGGCGACCCATGCGGTCCGGTTGACAAAAGCGGAAGCGCAGTTGACCGCCGCAACGTCCTCGGTGGCTGCCGAGCAGATGGTGCGGGCGTTCTCACCGCGACCGGGGGCGTGGGTGGCGACCGACGCTGGGAGGATTCGGATCCACAAAGCCCTACGCACGGAGAGTTCACTGAACAGACTGGGGGAGATCGGTACCGCCGACGGATACCCGGCTCTGGCGTTGAGTGATGGTGCGCTCAAGTTGGTGACCGTTCAGCCAGAGGGGAAGGCCGTCATGGCAGCCGACGCCTGGATGCGGGGCCGACGCGGGGCACCGGTCTCGCTGGTTCAGGTCTGAACAGCCGTCCTCATTCGATCACCACGTTCGACAGGTCGTGTCGGTTCACGGGGTACGTCAAGTTGAGCCCCTTGAGGGTGTCGATGAGAATCTGGGCGACGACGAGATTCCGGTACCACTTGCGGTCGGAAGGCACCACGAACCATGGTGCGTGTTCGGTTGATGTCTCGGCGATGGCTTTCTCGAACGCCGCCATGTACTCGTCCCATTGTCGGCGTACGTCAAGATCCTGCGGGTTGAACTTGTAGTTCTTTGCCGGATCCGCCAAACGTTCCTCAAGACGGGCCTTCTGCTCGTCGCGTGAGATGTGCAGCATCACCTTGACGATCGTCGTACCTTCGTCGACGAGCAGTTGTTCAAAGTTGCGGATCTGTTCGTACCGTTTCGACCATCGTTCCTCGGGAACGAGGTTGTTGACGCGCACCACCAGCACATCCTCGTAATGGCTCCGGTTGAACACCGCGATCCGTCCCTTTGCCGGGGTGTGTTGGTGGATGCGCCAGAGGTAGTCGTGTTTCATCTCCTCAACCGAGGGGACACCGAACCCGGTGACGTCGATGCCTTGTGGGTTCATGCCGCTGAAGACCTGGCGGATCGTTCCGTCCTTGCCCCCCGTATCCATTGCCTGGAACACGACCAGGATCGCGTGGTTGCCGTTCGCCCAGAACACCTGTTGGAGTTCAGCGAGTTCGCGCCGCATCTCCTCAAGCACCGGGGGTGCGTCCTTTTTGGACAACGTCGGGAACGCTGAAATGTCGCGGTGATCCACGGCCGATAGGTTCGGGCTGTCACCCTCCCTGATGCGATAGGTGTCCACGGTTCGCTCCTTTGTCTCAGCTGACGCTGCCCGCTCGGATGGTGTCAGTCGTACACTGCTACGCCATGAGAACCCCCGTGCGCGTGGCGCCCTCCATTCTTGCAGCCGACTTCGCCAACCTCGCCTCCGACATCGAACGGGTTGCACCGGTCATCGACCTGTTGCACGTTGATGTCATGGACGGACATTTCGTTCCCAACATCTCCCTCGGTCCGCCGGTCATCGCATCGTTGCGGGCGTCCACGGATCTCTACCTCGACTGCCATCTGATGATCACCGACCCTCTGGGGTACCTCGAACCGCTGAAACAGGCCGGAGCTGACGGGGTGACCGTCCACATCGAGGCGGTCCCGAACCCGATCCCGGTGCTCGACCGGGCACAGGAGCTGAACCTCGACGTCGGACTCGTCATCAACCCGCCCACCCCCGTCGAAGCCGTCGAGCCGTATCTTGATCGATGCTCGATGGTGGTCGTGATGAGCGTCCACCCGGGGTTTGGCGGCCAGGCCTTCATTGAGGACGTCGTACCCAAGATTGGTCGGCTGAGGGAAATCATTGACTCGCACGCACTTTCGACCGATATAGAGGTTGATGGCGGCATCAACCGTCGGACCGCAGCCCTCGCAAGGGATGCGGGCGCGACCGTTCTGGTCGCGGGAACCTCGGTGTTTCACGCCAAGGACCCCGTGGAAGCCGTCAGGGAGATCCGAGATGCGGCGACAGGTGAGGCTCGATGAGTGAACGTATTCTGGTCGTTGACGACGATCCGGACATTCTGCAGTTCGTCCAGATGAATCTTGAACTCGATGGGTTCCGGGTTGAGACCGCCGGCGACGGGCGACGTGCCCTTGAGCAGGCCTCGGCAAACCCACCGGATCTCATGCTGCTTGATGTGATGATGCCTGAATTAGACGGGTTGACCGTGCTCCGGCGGATGCGGAGTGACCCACCCATGGCGTCGATTCCGGTCATCATCCTCACCGCTCGTTCCCTGGCAGAAGAACGCGTCAAAGGTCTTGACCTCGGCGCTGACGACTACATCACGAAACCGTTCGATCTTGACGAACTGACCGCCAGGGTGCGCACGGTGCTGCGACGTTCCCGCCAGATGCGCGACCTCTCCCCACTCACGGGTCTCCCCGGCAACTTCCGGATCACCGCAGAGTTGGAGGAGCGTATCCTCGCCGAGAACCAGTTGGCGGTCATCCATGCGGATCTGGACAACTTCAAGGCGTTCAACGACCACTACGGGTTCATGCGTGGGGATACGGTGATCAAGTTCACCGCGAGGGTTCTTCTTGAGGCGGGCAGGGTGGCACAGCACGGTGATGTCTTTGTCGGCCATGTCGGAGGGGACGATTTCGTCTCCATCGTGCACGCAGAGGACATGAGGCCGTACTGCGAAAAGGTCATGGCTCTCTTTGACGACGGCATCCTCGATTACTACGACACCGCCGACGCCCTCCAGGGGTACATCGAGGTGACCGACCGCAAAGGGGAGCGGCACGCCTTCCCGGTGTGCTCCCTCTCGATGGGCGTCGCGACGACGGAGCGGAAACCGTTGACCTCGGAGTGGGAGGCGTCCTCGGTGGCATCGGAGATGAAGGAAGTCGCCAAGCGGGTACCCGGAACCAACTACCAGGTGGACCGCCGCGCCTGACGCTCCACGGATGGGGGAGTTCGTTTTCATCGGCCGTGTGGCCGCTGATGCCTGATATCCTCACAGCACATACCTCTTTCAGGGCAGGGTGCAATTCCCGACCGGCGGTGAAAGTCCGCGAACCCCAGTTGGGGCCGATCCGGTGAAACTCCGGGGCCGACGGTGAGAGTCCGGATGGAAGAAAGGGGACGCTTATGCGTCGCGCTGTCGACATACCGGACGGCCTTGGCGTGGAAGAGCTGATGCACGCCGCGATCGACGCCACGATTGCGACCCATCCGCATCCGAATCCACGAGTTGGCTGCCTCATCGTGACACCAGAACACAACGTGTTGGCGATTGGTGCTTGCCACGGTGACGGTCTCGCCCACGCAGAGACGAACGCCCTCGACACCCTCGCCCACCGCGACGATGCTCGTGGCGCCACAGCGATCGTGACGCTTGAACCATGCAGCCACCACGGACGCACCCCACCCTGTGCCGACGCCCTCATCGAGGCTGGCATCACCGAGGTGGTCATCGGCACACTCGATCCTGACCCACGAGTCTCAGGGAGAGGGGTCGCGCGGCTTCAGGCCGCAGGGGTGAAGGTGCGGGTTGGTGTTGCCGAGGCCGCCGTGATCGCATCCGACCCTGCCTACTTCCACCATCGGATCACCGGTCTCCCCCTCGTGACCCTCAAGATGGCGTCCACGCTTGACGGGCAGGCGGCAGCCTCCGATGGGACCTCCCAATGGATCACGAGCGAACCAGCGCGTGCTGATGGGCACCGCCTCCGGTCCGAACACGACGCCATCCTCACCGGTTCTGGGACCGTTCTCGCCGACGACCCTGCGCTCACCGTTCGCCTTGACGGGTACGAAGGCCCCCAGCCCCGACCGGTGGTGCTGGTGGGGGATCGACCCCTCAACGCTGATGCCCAGGTGATGCAGCGCGACCCACTCATCTACGGCGCAGACGAACCAGGCCCGGTCGACATCGCTGCGGTGCTCAAGGATCTCGGCGCCCGCGGTGTCCTGTCGGTGCTTGTCGAAGCAGGGCCGTCACTGTCACGTGCCTTCCTTGACGCCACCGCCGTTGACACGATCGTGTGGTACCTGGGGGCGAAACTCGCGGCCGGTACCGGTCACCCCGCCATCAGTGGCACGTTTGCCACGCTCACCGACGCCATGGATCTCACCATCTCGGACGTCACCCGGTTCGGACCGGATCTGCGCATCACCGCCACCCGAAGAGACGAGGCCAGGTGATGTTCACGGGAATCGTCACCGAGTGTGGCCGGGTACGCCAGATCACGCCAACTGAGCGTGGCGTGCGGTTGGAGATCGATGCACCGGGGACCGTACGTGACGCACGAATCGGGGACTCGGTTGCGGTCAACGGGGTGTGTTTGACGGCGACGTCGGTGACCGAGCACGGGTTCACCTGTGAAGTGGTGCAGGAAACGATCGAGCGGTCAACCCTCAGCGATGTGGTGCCGGACACCCTGGTGAATCTCGAACGACCGATGCCGGCCAACGGTCGGTTCGACGGCCACATCGTCCAGGGTCACGTCGATGGAGTGGGAACCGTGGCCAACATCGTGCCCGAGGGTGATGCGCGCCGGGTGCGTGTTGAGCTCCCACCCCGTCTCGCGCCCTACACGGTGGAGAAGGGGTCCATCGCCCTTGACGGGACCAGCCTGACGCTCACGCAGGTGTCCCCCCCATTGAGCGACCCCGCGTGGGTCGAGGTGGTTCTCATCCCTCACACGCTCGAGAGCACCGTGCTCGGAGGGCGTGTGGTGGGAGACCGAGTCAACGTCGAGGTGGACATCCTCGCCAAATATCTGGAACGCAGGATGGAGATGAAACCATGAATCTCTCAACGATCGAGGACGCCATCGAGGCGTTTCGACAGGGTGAGTTTGTTGTCGTCGTTGACAGCGAGGACCGCGAGAACGAGGGCGATCTGATCATCGCGGCGGAGAAGGTCACCGCCGAACAGATCGCCTTCATGGTGCGCCACACCTCAGGATTGATCTGTCTGCCGACCACGGGGGAGATCCTCGACAAACTGGAGCTAACGCTCATGGTGCTCGAGAACACCGACAGCCACCACACGGCGTTCACCATCTCGATCGACTACACCAAAGGGACGACGACGGGGATCTCTGCGGCTGACCGCGCCAGAACGATCACTGCCGTTGTCAGTGAGGGGGCGCGTGCCCTTGATTTCTCCCGCCCGGGCCACATCTTCCCGTTGCGGTATCAGGAGGGCGGTGTGCTTGTGCGCCCTGGCCACACCGAGGCGGCGGTCGACCTCGCACGCCTCGCCGGTCTCAAGCCGGCAGGTGCGTTGTGTGAGATCGTCAACGACGACGGCACGATGACCCGCGGCGAGGGTCTGGCTGCGTTCGCCGCAGAGCACAACATTCCCATCATCTCCATTGATGACCTGGTCGCGTACCGGTGGAGCACCGAGCACATCGTGAGTCGCGGTCCCCAGGCAACGCTTCCCACGCGGGCGGGTGTGTTCAACGTGATCGGGTACGAGTCGGTCATCGGGTCAACCCAGCATGTCGCTCTCGTCATGGGGGATGTGGAGGGCAAGAGCGACGTGTTGACCCGGGTGCATTCGGCGTGTCTCACCGGGGATGCGTTTGGTTCGCTCCGGTGCGACTGTGGCGCCCAACT
>CAZULI010000058.1:0-8934 GCA_964621095.1 uncultured Acidimicrobiaceae bacterium
CCCGTGAAGCGGGGGGACGCGGAGCGTGAGCGACGCAGGGGGCTATCGACAGGGAGTGTTGGTCCCCGCAGGCGGGGGACGGGGAACCGGTGAGGGTGTGCGGTTGGTCGCGGTATCGTCTGACCTCAACGGGCTGTGGCGCAGCTAGGAAGCGCACCTGCTTTGGGAGCAGGGGGTCGTCAGTTCAAATCTGACCAGCCCGACGACAGGAGATCTCTCTCCACTGCGGTACGGGTTCACCTGTTCCCGGGCTTGGTGGCATGCACCACGAGGTCGATCGCGGTTGCGTCGGCGTCGGCAACGTACCGGTCACGTTCACCGAGTTCGATGATGGTGAGATCGGCGATGAGGGGTTTGATCCGCTCCACGGACCACAGGATCTCGGCATCGGGCGGTCCCCCGTACCCGTCCTCGATGTTGCGCAGCCCGTGGCCGACACCAAAAAGCGTCCCACCGACATCGAGCGCGGCGGTTGCGTGCTTCATCATCTCGGCGAACTCGGCTTGGGGGAGGTGGAGGTAGAAGATGATGACGAGATCAAACCGCTGCTCCGGCGTCCAGGTGGTGACGTCACCAACGACCCACTCCACCGGGGTGTCGCCAGCGATCTGGCGTGCCTTGTCGATTCCGACGGGGGAGTAGTCCACTGCGGTGACCTTCCAGCCGTTCTGTGCCAGCCAGATCGCGTTGCGTCCCTCCCCGCAGGCGAGATCAAGGGCCCTCCCGGGAGCGAGTTGCTCGACGAGTGGGGGGAGGAAGAGGTTCGGTCCCTTTGACCACACCAACTCCGAGGTTCCGTACCGTATGTCCCAATCCGAGCTGTCCATCCCGATATCGTACGACACTCGCGGCCGCTCCGTGGCGGTTCGCGGGGATATGAATGCATGAGGAAGACGGGTAACCTCGGGCACCACAGTGCGGGTGTAGCTCAATGGCAGAGCCCCAGCCTTCCAAGCTGGTCACGCGGGTTCGACTCCCGTCACCCGCTCCACCGGAGGAATCCGTTCCATCGGCAAGCCCCCGTAGCTCAACGGGATAGAGCAACGGACTTCTAATCCGTAGGTTGCACGTTCGAGTCGTGCCGGGGGTGCGTCCTCGTCGGTCAGATCACGACATTCGGGGGCCGAGACCGATCGGGTCCACCGCGGAGTACCGCGCGACCTGGCAACCGCGCTCTGTCCGCTGAACCTCCCTACACTTGCCTCCGCTCTCGTGTACGCCTTGAAGGCGCCCGGGAGCCATGGCGAGTCTGCTCGCACGCGGTGGCCGTAGCTCAGTCAGGTAGAGCACCGGGTTGTGGTCCCGGGGGTCGCGGGTTCGAAGCCCGTCGGCCACCCCAGAACGCACACTCCCTCACACAACCGTGAGGGAGGAGTGTGGTGACCCGTTCCCTGAGGAGTAGACGTGAAAACAGAGGTCACGAAGACCGGCCGGTTCGAGCGGACGCTCACGGTGTGGATCGGAAGCGACGAACTTGCCCGTGCCAAGAAGAAAGCCGCGGCGAGGATCTCGTCCAAGATGAAGATCAAAGGGTTCCGCCCCGGCAAGGCACCCCTTGCCGTCGTCGAACGCATGGCGGGGGAGGGGTACGTCCGATCCGAGGCGATCGAGGACGCCATCCAGAGCATCGTGCCAACGGCGATCGATGAAGCGGGCCTCAAACCCGTCACGGTCCCTTCCGTGGCAGGGGTCCGGGACGAACGGGACGACGGCATGATCGAGGTCGACGTCGTCGTGACCCTCTGGCCCCAGCTCGATGCCCTCCCTGATCTCGGCGAGTTCGAGATCGAGGTTGAAGCGGTCGAGGTCACCCAAGAGGCGATCGACGAACAGATCCGAGCACTGCGCAACCAGTTCGCCGAGCTCGAGGAGTACGACGGGGAACTTGCGTCTGGGGATTTTGCGATGATCGACATCACGGTTTCCCAGGATGGCACGGCCATCGAGGAGGCCGCGGCCAGGGACATGATGTACGAGGTCGGAACCGAGTCCTTCATCGAAGGGCTTGACGCGATTCTCGAAGGGTCATCCCCCGGCACCACGGTCGAGGGTGTGGCAACCCTGCCTGCGGGGTACACCGACCATGGCGGGGAGGAGGTCACACTCTCGGTTGCCATCAAGGAAGCCAAGAAGAAAGTCCTCCCGGAGCTCTCGGATGAGATGGTGGCGGACGCAACCGAGTTCGAGACCGCTGCTGAACTCCTCGAGGCCCTTGAGAAGAACATGCTGGCGTTCAACATCCACACCCAACGTCGTCTTCTCCAGGACAAGGTCGTGGAGTACGTCCTCAACGAGATCGATCTTGAGCTTCCAGCGGCGTTGGTCGATGCCGAGGTGGAAGCGAGAGTCCGGGGCCTCGCCTCCCGTCTCGAACGGGACAACCTCTCCGTCGCGGAGTATCTCAGTGTCATCGGTCAGGACGAAGAGACGTTCCTCGCATCCATGAAGGATCAGGCCGAGCACGCACTCGGGACCAGGGTGCTCCTTGAGAGCATCGGAGCGATCGAGAAGTTCGAGATCACCGATGACGACATCCGGGACCACATCATGGCGATGCTCCAAGGTCAGCCGACCGATGTTGACGCCCTCATCGAGGCGTGGAAGTCGAGTGGTCAAATAGAGGCGCTCACCGGTGATATCCTCCGCGAGAAGGCGTTGAGGAGTCTTGTCGATGCGGCAACACCGGTCGACGCAGACGGCAACCCCGTCGATCTGACACCGGTCAGTATCGACCCACCAGAGCAAGAGATCACAGAGGACGAGCCAGCCGACGAGGCTGACGAGGATCCTGACCCGAGTGACGAAACCGCAGACGGGCTGCAAGAGTCGGAGGAACCAACATGAGCTATCTCGTACCCACGGTGATAGAGAACACGCCCCGTGGGGAGCGTGCATTCGACATCTACAGCCGACTTCTCAAGGATCGCATCATTTTTCTCGGCACACCGATCGATGACGGTGTCGCCAACATCATCATGGCCCAGCTCCTCCACCTTGAGGGGGAGGACCCCGACAAGGACATCAACCTCTACATCAACTCCCCGGGTGGATCAACGTATGCGTTGATGGCGATCTACGACACCATGCAGTTCATCAAGCCGGATGTGGCAACGTACTGCATGGGGCTCGCGGCGTCGGCGGCCGCCGTTCTGTTGGCTGCCGGTACGAAGGGGAAACGGTTTGCGCTGCCCCACAGCCGCATCATGATTCACCAGCCCCACGTGTCGGGGGTCGGAGGCCAGGCAACGGACATCGAGATCCACGCACGAGAGATTCTCAAGACTCGTGAGGACATCAACGAGATCATTGCCCACCACACCGGCCAACCCATTGAGGTCGTTCGGGATCACACCGAGCGTGACTTCTGGATGGGCCCACAGGACGCCATCGAGTACGGTGTGGTTGACGCGATCCTGACAGGACGCCAACTGGAGGCCGTCTCCAACTAGGAGCGACATTGTGCCGAAATACGAAGGTTCTGAGCTACTCAAGTGCAGTTTCTGCGGGAAATCCCAGAAACAGGTCAAGAAGCTCATCGCTGGGCCCGGGGTCTACATCTGTGACGAGTGCATCGAGCTGTGCAACGAGATCATCGAGGAGGAACTCTCCGGCACCGAAGAGATCGAGTTCTCCGAGCTTCCGCACCCGCACGAGATCTACGACTTCCTCGATGAGTACGTGGTGGGTCAGTTCAAGGCCAAGAAAGTCCTCGCGGTAGCGGTCTACAACCACTACAAGCGGGTCCGTGCCGGCGAACGTGCCACCGACGACGACATCGAACTCCAGAAGTCCAACATCCTGATGGTCGGTCCCACAGGGTCTGGGAAGACCCTCATGGCCGAGACGTTGGCGAAACTCCTCAACGTCCCGTTTGCCATCGCTGACGCAACGGCGCTGACCGAGGCAGGGTACGTCGGGGAGGATGTCGAGAACATCCTTCTCAAGATCATCGCTGCGGCGGATTTCGATACCAAGCGTGCCGAACAGGGGATCATCTACATCGATGAGATCGACAAGATCGCCCGCAAGGCGGAGAACCCATCCATCACCCGGGACGTCTCGGGGGAGGGTGTCCAGCAGGCGTTGCTCAAGATCCTCGAAGGTTCCATTGCGTCGGTGCCGCCCCAGGGTGGTCGCAAGCATCCGCATCAGGAACTGATCCAGATCGACACGACGAACATGCTCTTCATCTGTGGGGGCGCGTTCGCCGGCCTTGAGGACATCATCACAAAGCGCGTCGGTGGGTCCGCCATCGGGTTTGGCGCAGATGTCCAGTCCAAGCATGAGTTGCGACCCTCTGAGATCATCGACCAGGTCATGCCGGAGGATCTGATCCACTACGGGTTGATCCCCGAGTTCATCGGGCGGCTTCCCGTGATGACCACGGTGGCGGATCTCGACAAGGAGGCGCTGGTGCGGGTCCTCACCGAGCCGAAGAACGCCATCACGAAACAGTACGCACGGTTCTTTGAGATGGACGGGGTTGAACTCGTCATCACCGATGACGCCCTTGATGCGATTGCCGACAAGGCACTCAAACTCGGGACCGGGGCCCGTGGGCTGCGGGCCATCATGGAGGATGTCCTCCTCGACACCATGTTCGAGCTGCCATCGCGCACCGACGTGGCGAGAGTGATCATCGATGGTGCCGTGGTACGGGACCGGGCGACCCCCACGCTGGTTGCCATCCAGGACATCATCACGGACGACCTGGCCGAAGAGCGCTCTGCCTGAAGGTCAGCGCGATGAGCGACGCGTGGCCTCACACCGCCAAGGTCGCGTTCATCGGCTCTCACGGCATTCGCAAGACCACCGCGGTCCATGCCTTCGCCAACACGATGCAGCGGGCAGGCAGATCCGTTGAGTACGGACGCGAGGTGATCCGCGACAACCCGCTCGGGATCAACGAATCCGCAACGGGGGAGTCCCAGCTGTGGGTGTTGGTCTCCCAGATCCAGATGGAGCTCCGGCTCGCCCCCAACGCCGAGGTGTTGGTCCTTGACCGGGGGGTGATGGACAACTTCGCGTACTACCTGCGCGCGGCCGGTGGCGACCCGTTCGACATCGGGCCGCTGGTGGCGAAGTGGTCCGAGACGTACGACATGGTCGTGCGGTTGCACCCTGACATCGAGCTCAGACCCGATGGCGTCCGCTCAACCTCCGACGCGTTCCGTGACGACATCGAGGCACTGCTTGATGAACACCTTCCCCGTCTTGTTCCGAAGCGCCGGATGGTGGATGTCAACGCGTCACAGATCGGCGACCACTTCGACTGGTGGGCGCTGGCGGAGCGCCTTGCCGACCTCATCGGTGAGCCTCTGTACGCGTCGGGTGTCCCGAAGCGGCGAACCCGTCCCGTCAAGCGTGACGTCACCGACATCCCCCAACTCAGATTGGACATGTAGAGCGCATTCCGTGACCAGGGATGGGGGCGCTCAATCGAGTTCGTTCAGCAGCTCGGTCATCCTCGGCGCCAACCGGTGGAGTTCCTCGACGTGCTGGGCGGTCAGCGCCGACAGGGTTGCTTCCCCCTTTTCGGTCAGGCTCAGCCGGATGATCCTTGCATCGTCCGGATCCACCCGTCGGGCAACAAACCCGTCCCGCTCAACCCGATCAATCAACTCAACAGTGCTGTGATGCCTGAGTTGGAGGTACTCCGCCAGATCCGACACCATCGGCTCGGCGTCTCCAGCATGGCCCCGGATGGCGAGGAGGAGTTGGTGCTGGGCCGGCGTGAGGCCGACCGATCGGGCCCGATCACCACTCCACTTGAGAAACCGCCGGAGGTCGGTACGGAGCGCAAGAAGCCTCTGGTAGTCGTCGTCGGAGAGTGCATCAGTAGACATATCGCTACACGATATACTTTCCCTGGTGCTGCGTACCACCCCCCGCCGAATCACCTATCTCTCCGGGCTCGCCGTTGTCATTGGCGCCCTGGCTGCCGGTGCCGCATGGGTGTTGATCAAACTCATCGGGTTCCTCACCAACCTGCTTCTGTTTGGTCGGATCGCGTTCAATCTCCCGTCGATGAGCACCCTCCGGCCATCCCCCTGGATCGTCGTGGTAGCGGTGCTGGGAAGTCTCGCAGTTGCGTTGATCGCCCGGTGGAGCCCGATCATCAAGGGCCACGGAATCCCCGAGGCGATGGAGTCGGTCCTCAAGCATCAGAGTCGGGTGGCGCCACGAACCGCGATCACGAAACCATTGTCCGCTTCATTGGCGATCGGTACCGGTGGCCCGTTCGGGGCCGAGGGTCCGATCATCGTCACGGGCGGTTCCATCGGTTCACTGGTCGGCCAGATCCTGCGAGTCTCCCCGTCCGAACGCAAGATTCTGCTTGCCTGTGGAGCAGCTGGCGGGATGGCGGCCACGTTTGGTGCGCCGATCGCGTCGATCGTTCTCGTCACGGAACTCCTGCTCTTTGAGTTCTCGACGCGTGCGTTCATCCCCACAGCGATCGCCGCTTCGGTGGCAGGTGCCATCCATACCTCGTTGTTCGGTGCCGGACCGCTGTTCAGGGTGCCGAACCACGAGTTCGCCGGACTTGCCGAGCTGCCCCTTTTCATCCCGCTCGGCCTCCTCTGTGGGCTGCTTGCCGTGGTCATCACCAAAGGGTTGTTCCTCGTGGAAGCCGCGTTCCGTCGCCTCCCGATCGGGGAGTTCTGGCACCCGATGATCGGTGCGCTCGGCTTCGGACTCGTTGGCATGGCGGTCCCAGAGGTCCTCGGTGTGGGGTACGACCAGATCGATGCGGTGCTTGCCGGTGGGATGGCTGCAGGGACCCTGGCCATCCTTGCGGGTGCAAAGATGCTGGCGTGGTGGATGGCGCTCGGGTCCGGAACCTCGGGAGGAACTCTTGCCCCCGTCATGCTCATCGCGGCGGCGTTTGGGGCACTCGTGGGGGACATCACCCTCCAGATCGCACCCGGTACAACCCTGATGCCAGGTGCGTTCGCCCTGGTGGCCATGGCGGCAACGTTTGGTGCCGCCACCCGGGCGACCCTGACCTCGATCATCTTCGTGTTCGAGATCACCCAGGACTACAACGCGATCCTCCCGTTGATCCTTGCCAGTGTGCTCGCCGACCTGGTTGGCACATGGCTGCTCCCCAACACCCTCATGACCGAGAAACTGCATCGTCGTGGGTACCGAGTGAGTACCGATCTCCAGCGGGGGCTGATCCAGGCAACGCCGGTGGGCGACATCATGACGACCAACGTCGTGAGCATCAAGGAAGGCATGACCGTCCATGACGCGATCGGGATCATCGAAGCGACCGGCCATGTGACGTTCCCGATCATCGATGAGCACAACAAGCTGACGGGGATCATCTCCCGTGACGACTTGTACAACCAGTCGATGTCGGAACCAGTTGACGCATTCATGCGGCACGAGGTGGTGACGATCACCCCAGGCGAGACGGTCCAGGACGTCAACCGTCTCATGATCGCCGAAGGCATCGAGCACGTACCGGTCGTCGACGCCATGGGTCGGGTGGTCGGTATCTGCACCCGAACCAACATCCTCGCGGGGGTGCGTGCTGCCACGGAGGCGGAGGAACGCCAGGACGGTTGGATCTCCCACCGAAGAGCCGCCGCCTCGTTCGGACACAGGGAGTGAGGGTTCCACCCCCGGTACACTTCCCGCCTGGGAGGACCGAGTGAGCAAGGGCCGTGATGAACCCAACGTATCAACCCGATGAGGTAGAAGCGCGCTGGTATCACGTCTGGGAGGAATCAGGGTCGTTCCGGCCAGAGACGAACCCTGATGGGGCACCGTACTGCATTGTCATCCCACCGCCGAACGTCACCGGCGTTCTCCACATGGGCCACGCACTGGACCACACGATCCAGGACGTGATCATCCGACGCAAGCGGATGCAGGGCCAGGCGACCCTCTGGGTCCCGGGAACCGATCACGCCGGTATCGCAACCCAGAACGTGGTTGAGCGGGAGTTGCGCAACGAAGGCCTGACCCGGCACGACCTTGGTCGGGCCACCTTCATCGAGAGGGTCTGGGAGTGGAAGGCGCGCTCTGGCGACACCATCTCCAAACAGATGCGCCGCCTGGGGGACTCCACCGACTGGAGCAGGGAACGGTTCACCTTTGATGAGGGACTGAGCGCCGCAGTTCGCAAAGTGTTCGTCGACCTCTACGACGAGGGTCTGATGTATCGGGCGAACCGGATCATCAACTGGTGCCCACGCTGTCACACCGCGCTGTCAGACATCGAGGTCGAACACGAGGAGGTCCCTGGCCACCTCACCCACATCCGGTACCCGTTCGCCGATGGATCAGGATTCATCACGGTCGCGACCACCCGCCCAGAAACGATGCTGGGTGACACGGCCGTGGCGGTCCACCCCGACGACGATCGCTACACCGACGCAGTCGGCAGGATGGTCGTGCTCCCCTTGATGAACCGTGAGATCCCAGTCGTTGCCGATGATGCCGTCGAGTCCGGATTCGGCACGGGGGCCGTCAAGGTCACCCCTGCCCATGACCCCCTCGATTTCGAGATCGGGGAGCGCCACGGCCTTGCGTCCATCATCGTGATCGATACCGAGGCCAGGATCAGTGATGAGGGTGGCGAGTTCGCTGGCATGGATCGTTTCGAGGCACGTGAGGCGGTCGTCACCCGTCTCAAGGAAATCGGCGCGATAGAGAAGATCGAGGACCACCCGCACTCGGTCGGTCACTGCTCACGGTGCGGCACGGTTGTCGAGCCAGTCCTCTCCCTGCAGTGGTTCGTGCGAGTCGAACCGCTGGCACGCCCGGCAATCGATGCCGTCAAGAGCGGCCAGACACGGTTCATTCCGCAACGCTGGGAGAAGATCTACTTCCACTTGATGGAGAATCTCAGGGACTGGTGCGTGAGCCGCCAGTTGTGGTGGGGTCACCGCATTCCAGCGTGGTACTGCACCGACTGTGATG
>CAZULI010000059.1:0-8823 GCA_964621095.1 uncultured Acidimicrobiaceae bacterium
TCTGTTCGTCGCAGAACCCGACGGCACTCCACATGGTCGTGAGTTCCTTCCATGTCCGCGCCTCGTACCCCGTCTCCTCCCGAAGTTCACGCACCGCGGCGACACGCTTGTCGGTGTCGGACGGATCCAGTTTTCCAGCAGGGATCTCCGTGGTCACCCTGCCGGCCGCCGCGCGGTACTGGTCAATCAACACGATCTCGTCCTCGATGATGGCGACCACCGCGACGGCTCCTGGATGGGTGACGACGATGCGTTCGGTGGTGTCACCGGTGGGCGTGGTGAGCGTGCGACGCTCGAGCCCGAGGAAGCCGAACGTACCGACGTGGCTGGTCCCGACGACCTCGAAAGCGGCGGCGTCGTTCACGCGGTGTCTGAGACCACCTTGGCACCGATGCTGTCATCCGCTTTCCCGGGCGTGGTGGCAGCTGCGGCCAGGAACCCGACGAATAGCGGGTGAGGTCGGTCGGGTCGGGAGACGAACTCAGGATGTGCCTGCGTCGCGATGAAATACGGATGTGACGGCAACTCGATGAACTCGACGAGCCGATCGTCAGGGGAAACCCCTGACATCACGAGACCGGCATCCTCAAGTTGCTTCCGGTACGAGTTGTTGACCTCCCAACGATGACGGTGACGTTCGTAGACGACCTCTTTGTCGTACAACGCCCGCACCATCGAACCCTCCGACAGTTTTGCCGGGTACAACCCGAGACGCATCGTTCCCCCCTTGCCCTCGACACCCTTCTGGGTCTCCATGAGGGCGATCACCGGATCTGGCGTCACGGGGTCGAACTCGGTCGAGTTTGCGTGCGAGAACCCCGCAATGTTGCGGGCGTACTCGATGACGGCACATTGAAGCCCAAGGCACAGCCCGAGGAACGGTACCCCGTTCTCACGTGCGTACCGGCTCGCCTGGACCTTCCCCTCGACGCCCCGGTACCCGAACCCACCCGGAACGAGGATGCCGTCAAGATCTGCGAGATAGCTGTCTGCAAGCAACCCGTCGACCGAGTCAGCAGGGATCCACTTGATGATGGGTTGCACCCCGGCCCGGGGACCTGCGTGGCGCAACGCCTCGACAACGGAGAGGTACGCATCGGGGAGTTCGATGTATTTGCCGACGATGCCGATGGTGACCTCAGGCCGTGGTGCCGACAGCGCCGAAACCATCTGCTTCCACTCCCCCAGGTCCGGCTCGGGCGGGTCGAGGTGCAACTCCCGACAGACAACATCGTCAATGCCCGCAGCGTGAAGCGTGAGCGGCACCCCGTAGATGCTCTCCTCATCGACAGCGTTGATGACGGCGTCGGGTGCCACATCGCAGAACAGACTGATCTTGCGGCGGGCAGCCTCATCCACGGGACGATCAGACCGGAGCACGATGATCTCAGGGAGGATTCCGCGTGAGCGGAGTTCCGCCACGGAGTGTTGCGTCGGCTTCGTCTTCAACTCATCCGAGGTGGAGAGGAACGGGACGAGGGTGATGTGGATGTAGCAGGTGTTGTCGTGACCGATGTCGTTGCGTATCTGGCGGATTGCCTCAAGAAACGGGAGACTCTCGATGTCGCCAACGGTTCCACCCACCTCGGTGATGACGATGTCGACGTCGTCTCGTTGACCGAGCTTGCGGATGCGTGCCTTGATCTCGTTCGTGATGTGCGGGATCACCTGGACGGTCGCTCCGAGATAATCCCCGCGCCGTTCCTTGCTGATGACCGATTGGTAAATCGCTCCCGTCGTCACGTTGGAGTTTTGCGAGAGGCTCTCGCCGACGAATCGTTCGTAGTGACCGAGGTCAAGGTCCGTCTCCCCCCCATCGTCGGTGACAAACACCTCGCCGTGTTCGAACGGGTTCATGGTGCCGGGGTCGACGTTGATGTATGGATCAAGTTTCTGGAGAACGACCCGGTACCCACGAGCTTTGAGGAGCCGACCGAGTGACGCCGAGGTGATGCCTTTGCCAAGGCTTGACGTCACCCCACCGGTCACGAACACGTGCTTGGCCACACCTTCCCTCCAGCTCGGAAGTACGGATGATACCAGTGCGGGGTGAACCAGTGATGGTTCCGGATGGCTGGTGGCCGCGCCCTCGGGTGTTTAGCTCCGCTTGGCGAGTGCGAGCAGCTCTGCAGCGTGCTGTTGTCCGACTTCAGACCCCCCGAGACCCGCAAGCATCCTTGCAATCTCCTCCACTCGTTCTGGCCCGTCGACCGGGGACACGCTCGTGACGGGTCCAGTACGGGTCACGACCAGGTGCGCATCACCGTGGGCGGCGACCTGGGGAAGATGGGTGACGCAGATGACCTGTCGATCCTTGGCCAGCGCCGCCAGTTTCCTCCCCATGGCGAGCGCCGTCGTCCCACCAATCCCTGCATCGATCTCGTCGAACGCAACAATGCCAACGTCCGCGCCCCCTGCCGCGAGGGTGAGCGCCAGGACCAGGCGGCTCAGCTCACCGCCAGAAGCAACCGTGCTCACGGGGGCGGGAGCGAGGGACGCATCCGAGGCGAACTCCAACACGATGGTGTCCGTTCCCGTCTGGCTCGGAGCGCCCTCCCGGACGTCGACCCGCAGGACCGGGTCGCTGAACCCGAGATCCGTGAGGTGGACGACGGCGTCCGCGACGAGGAGATTTCCCGCCGCTTGGCGTGCAGCAGCGAGCCGGCTCCCCGCGCCTGTGACCTCTGCCAGCGCTGTGGCAAGTCGCGTCTCGATGTCGGCAGCAGAGGACAGCAGCGCGGTCAGTGCCCCCGCACGGGCCTCGGCGTCCTTGCGGAACGTGGAGATGTCCTCGATCGTGTCACCGTATTTCCGTTTCATGGAACCCAACAGTGCAAGACGACCCTCCGCCTGTTCCAGTGCGTGCGCATCGGGCGTCAGATCATCCGAGTAGCGGGCCAGGTCTGAGAGGAGATCGGCAACGAGATCCAGGGTGGTCTCCCCCTGGGCGACCGTCGGTTCAAGACTGGGGTCGAGTGCCCGGGCCCTTCGGATGGAGCGAATCGCCCGCTCAAGGTGCTGTTGCACCCCTTCGTCGCCGAGTTCTTGCATGGCGACGCTGATCTCGCCCGCGAGTTCCTCCGCGCTTCGCAGCTTGGCAACCCGTGTGCGCAGGACGTCCTCCTCATCGTCCGCGAACGCAGCATCATCGATTTCGGCGATCTGGAACGACAGCATCTCGACCTCGCGTTCGAGGGCACGGAGGTCTCCCCCGAGCGCTGCCGCCTCTGCCTCCGTCTGTGCATGGACAGCCCAAGCCGCCTGGTAGCGAGCCAACGCCGACCGACCGTCGATGTCAAGCCGTCGGTCGATGAGGCGACGAACCCCAGCGGCGGACGTGATGGTGTGTTGGTCGTGTTGGCCGACGATGGCGACCTCATGCTCGAGCGTGGAAGCGAGGGTCCCTGCGGTCACAATGGCACCATCGAGGTACGCCTTTGATCCCCGGGGCGTGACCGTCCGACGAACCACCAGCTCCCCGGTACCGACCAGGAGCAGTGCCGAGGCGTCCAGCGTGTCACCATGGGGTCCGACCAGCCCCTTTGGGGCGTTCTCCCCCTTGAGGAGTCGCAACGCACCAAGCATCAAGGTCTTGCCAGTTCCCGTCTCCCCGGTGACCACTGTGAGGCCGGGACTGAACCCGATGGTTGCGGATTGGATGAGACCAAGGTTCTGGACCACCAACTCCTCAAGCATGGTCCAGACCGAACTGCTCGCGGACTGCCTGTGGGAACGGATGGGCGCCGAGACTGAGGAACTGGACGATGGGCACGCCAATCCCAATGGTGATCGTGGTCCCTGGCTCCACCTTGGCGAGGGAACGCCCATCCACGTTGATGTATCCGGGGCGGTCACCGTTGAGCGTGAGCTCGACCTCAGCGTCAGGGGCGAGCACGATTGAACGGGACAACAAGCTGTGGGGTGCCACGGGGGTCAGAATGAGAGCGTCGAGTTCCGGGGACACGACGGGGCCCCCCGCCGAGAGACTGTACGCGGTTGACCCCAGAGGCGTCGCTGCGATCATGCCATCCGCTCGGTAGGTTGCAAGTGCTTCACCGTTGATCCGCACCGCGATCTCGATGATGCGTTGGGAGATCACTTTCTCCACGACCACATCGTTCACCGCGTGGGCCGTGACGTCCCCGACACGTACTCCGACGGTGACGCGTTCATCGATGGAGAACGACTCCGAACGCAGCGCAGCGATCAGGTGGTCCATCTCGGAGGGTTCGAACGCTGCGAGGTACCCGACCTTCCCGACGTTGATGCCACACACCGGAATCCCCCGCTCGATCGCGGTCGCCGCCGCTCCGAGGACCGTTCCGTCCCCTCCAATGGCCACGATCGCCTCAGGGTCACTGACGCCAGGGCCGGCGTCGATTCCCGCCGCGGCACACGCCGCTATGAAACGGGAAGCCGTGGCCTCGGCCTCGTTGCGGTCATCGCGCACCACCGTCATGACGCGTCTCATGGTTCAGGTTCCTCAATGGTTGCCAGTACGTCGTTCACATCAATCGATGCTGGGGTTCTGGTGAACCATGCTACGTACTCGACGTTGCCACTTGCGCCGGTGATGGGTGATGCGATGAGTCCACGCACACCAAGCCCGTGCTGTGCAAAGACGTCAACCACGCTGCGAACCGCGTCGTGACGGGTGGATCGGTTCCGTACAACGCCTCCCCTCCCAACTGCCTCCCTCCCAGCCTCGAACTGGGGCTTGATCAGGAACACCCAGTCGGCATCCTCACTGCCAAAGGACGCGATGGGCTCGACGATCGTCCGGAGCGAGATGAACGAGAGGTCCCCCACGACGAGATCGAACGGCTCTCCGTACTCGCCGGGTTCGACGTTGCGGACATTGACCCGTTCAACGACCACGACGCGGGGATCCTGTCGGATCCGCCAATGCATCTGGCCGTACCCCACATCGAGCGCGAGCACCGAAGCAGCTCCCGCTTGGAGCAGACAGTCGGTGAAACCGCCGGTGGATGCGCCAAGGTCGATGGTGCGTCTGCCCTCGACCTTGATCGGGAACGCGTCGAGGGCTGCTTGGAGTTTGCCACCTGCCCTGCTGACGAACCGCTCGGGGGGTGCTGCGATGTGGATCGGTTCATCGGGTGCAACGAGGGTCGACGCCTTGGGTGCCGGGTTTGCCCCAACGCGCACGAGACCGGTGTTGATGGCTCGCTGGGCCTCGGTGCGGCTGTCGACCAGGTTTCGTCGCACCATCTCCGTGTCGAGTCTGCGACGGATCAGGACCGTGACTCCCCCACCGTCCGGCCATCGGCTGGCGGCTCGGCGTCGGTCGTCGTGGTTCCTTCCTGGGTGGCATCAAGGGAGTCCGAGAGGATGCCTGCGATCTCTTCGGCGATTGCAGGGGCGTCGGCTGGATCACCGGCCGCGAGTTCCGACTCAAGTGCGTCCAGGCGGAAGGACGCTGGATCTGTGCTGTGTTGGTCTGGCATGGGTCCATTATCCCCCATCGTGGTGACAGTTTCGGTGTTCCACTCGATCCACCCAGAGCACGGTGCTACGAGACAGAACCAGCGTCGGTACCCGGGTCCGTGCGCTCGCCGAACTTCTGTATCACCGTGGCGAGAAACTCGGTTGTCATCTCGACGCTACGTTCCGACACACGTTCGTCGACACCGTGGAACATGCCGAGCATCTCGCTGTACGTCATGGTGTCGTCGAAGAGACCCACCCCGTACGCCGGAACCCTCCTCGTGCGGAAGAACCGTGCGTCGGTGGTGACCGGGATCATGATCGGCGCGAGGTCGCGTGTTCCGGTGTGAAGCTGTGCAGCGTCAGCGATCGCCTCCCAGAGCGCACCTTCAGGGGGCGAGCCATTGGCAGGCATCTCGAGGACGGGCTCGATATCAATCTGTTCATACAGATCAGGACCGAGCACCTTGCGGAGATGATCGTTCACATCGGTGGCGTCCTGTCCGGGGAGCAGGCGAACATCGATGTCCCCCTCTGCGTGGTCCGGGATGACGTTCGCCTTGTTGCCCCCGGTGATGGTGTTCGGTGAGAACGTGAGGTGGGTGCAGGCGTGAATCCACCTGGCAAGTGTTGGATCCGTGGAAGCGATCTCCTCGATCGCCGGATCAAGGGTGTCCGTGTTGGCGAGGCGCTCGGCCAGGTCCCGGGAAACCGGGAGATATGGGAGCGCTGCCAGCCACTCGTCGGTGATCACCACGGGCTGGGATTGGGTGCCGATGCGATGGAACGCGTGGGACATCGTGAGCACGGCGTTCGAGCGCAGATACGGTTGGCTTCCATGCCCGGGAACACCCCGGGTGGTCACCCGTCTCCATGCGGGACCTTTCTCGGCCACCGTCACGGGTATCACGTTCGCTCCGCTGCTCCCGATCCGGGGACCGGCGACCTCGGTGAGGACCGCGTCGCATGCGACCAGCGGCCAGTGGTTCTCCACCAGATTGGCCGCTCCGAACACGCCCCCGGCCTCCTCGTCGGCGACGGCGGCAAGGATCACGTCCCCTCGTGGTGGAGCGAGAGCCCCATCACGCATGGCACGGAAGACGACGACCATGGCGGCGGTGACGTTGAGCATGTCAACCGCTCCACGCCCCCACACGACGCCATCGACCCGAACGCCACCGAACGGGTCGTACCGCCAGTCCTCAGCCTTGGCTGGCACCACATCGAGGTGAGGAAGCAGGAGCAGCACCGGTGCGTCGGGGTCGGTGCCGGCGATCCGATGGACAACAGAGGCTCGAGTGGGGTGTGGCTCGACGACCGTCCCCTCATCGTCGAGATACCGTTGGATCGTTCGCACCGACCTGAGTTCTCCACCCGAATCAGGGTCGCCGGTGTTGACACACTCGTTCTGAATCATCTCCACCAAGAGTTCGACGGCATCCGAGGGGTCAAACACCTCGCTCATCACTCCTCCATGGCGGCCGGATCGTCCACATGATGCATGATGAGCGATCTCGTGGCGAACCCTTGTCCTTCGAAGAAGTTCTTGGTCAGACGCTGTCCCGGCCCCACCGGCACATCGAACCGGGTGATGCCAAGCGCTCGGAACGAGGTGAGGACGTTCCCCAGCATTGCATCCCCTACGCCGACGCCACGGGCCTCCGGCTGGGTGTAGATGAGGCTGATGCGGCCAATGCGCAGGCCACCGGAGCGCTCCAGTGTCTCGGTGATCGACGCTGAGATGAACCCGACTGGTACCGCATCGATCTCACCGACACGGAACCAAACATCGTCGCTCTTGATCAACGCCGAAAGGGATGCGTCGAACGGTTTGTCCAGACCGTCGGTCATGGCCCAGATGGGGGTACGAGCGACTTGCTCCTCCTCCATCACCTCGTAGAGAGCGACAAGATCGTTGACGTCGCCCTGCTGGGCGTCCCTGACGGTGATTTGCATTCTGCGAGCGTACTGCGGGCCGCGAATTGTCAGGGGTACTTGGTGCTCCTGGGATGCAACCGACGCATGGATCCCCGCTGCGGGATCAGGATCCCAGCCTCCACAGCGGCACGTCGGCCCGTCCCGCCGTCATCTCGGGGACGGTCACCCCTCACGAGACGCAGTCGAGACAGATCTTCTTTCTCCGATTCGCCATCTGGGAGTTGCGCTTGACGAGGAAGCAGCTCGTGCACACGAACTCACCCTCCGTGGGACCGTCGATGCTCTCATCTTCGAGCGAGATCTCGGCTCTCCGTATCGCGCGCATCTCGGCGGCTTCGTCGACCACAAGGATCTCGATACTCTCGTCCTCGGTGAGCATCTCGCGCTCTTCCGCTTCGAGTTCGTCAAGGGCTTCCTCGTCCTCGTCGTCCTCGTCGTCCTCATCGTGACTGATGACGTCATCCTCGTCGTCCACACCCTCGTCGTCGAGCGGATCGACATCGGTCTCATCGACCTCCTCGAGGTCGTCGAGATCCAGGTCGTCCGGCAGGTCGTCGGGCAGGTCATCTGGCAGATCGTCTGGGAGTTCGTCCGCTATTTCGTCTGACTCTTCTTCAGTCATTTCTCTCCCGGTGTCCTCGCGAAGGCGCGCAGCATACCGAGTTCTGGGAGAAGATGGGCCGTCTCAGATCGCAAGGTCGATCGCATGCGGAACGACGGCGATGGTTGGGCTCCCCTTTCCGATCAGTTCCCCGTCGGCCTCCACCAAAAGGTCGTCCTCGCTCGATACGACGATGTTGCTGCCCACGTACCGCTGGACCCCGTGATGGGTCAGATGGGTACCGCGAAGAATCCGCGGCATGACGGTGAACGCCTGCCGTTTCGGTCCACGAAACACCTGGACATCAAAGAGACCATCCGTCAACGAGGCGCGTGGTGCGATGTTCATGCCGCCACCAAAGAACTGGCCGTTTGCGACGACCACATTGATCGCCTGGCCATGGAAGCGGTGGCGGTCCACGTTGACCGTGATGGTGCTCAAGCGTTGGCCCGCGAGTGCGAGCCAGAACCCGATGTTGTACCGCACGCTGCCAACCCTCCGTGGCAGACGTTCGGCGACAGCGGCCGCCCTGGCAGCCACACCGATGTTGGCGGCGTTGAGGAAGTACGTGCGCCGATCCCCCAGCGTGATGACCCCGATGTCGATGGGGTATCGATCAGGAACCAGGAGGCGCCGAAACCCGTCATCGATGTTCCGGGTGTGGCCGAATGTACGAACAAGATCGCACCCCGATCCGGATGAGATGATGCCGACCGTCAGCCGCTCGGCATGGTGCTGGGACATCAGGGCATTGACGAGCACGTTGGCGGTCCCGTCGCCACCGACCGAGATGAACTGGGTGAAGCCGTTCTCCATGGCTTCGGCGACAACACGACCAG
>CAZULI010000060.1:0-8788 GCA_964621095.1 uncultured Acidimicrobiaceae bacterium
TTGATGACTGAGAGCCGAGTTGATCGCATTGATCCACGTGTGGTTCACACGCGCCGTCTGGTCATCGACGCCGCCGCAGACCTCCTCACCACCGAGGGGTTCGCAAACCTCACCATCGATGCCGTCGCTGCACGTTCGGGCGTGGCCCGATCGACGATCTACCGGCACTGGCCGGACCGGGTGGAACTCATGACCACAGTCTTTGAGTCGGTCAGCTACGCCACTGGTCCCATCACATCGACCGGACCGCTCCATGCCGAGTTGCGTCGCAGCGGAACGAACCTGGCCAGCGGCCTCGCCGAGCATCGCTGGGGCCAGATCCTCCCAAGCTTGGTCGGGGCAGCCGGACACGACGACGAGGTCCGTAGGGCACTCAAGGCGTTCGGCCGGGCACGACGAGCGGAATCAGCCGAACTCTTTCAAGCTGCCATCGAACGCGGCGAGATCGCCAAGGACGTGGATCCGATCTGCGAGGCAGAACGCTTCGCCGGACCATTCTTCCTGCGCCGCTTGGTGACCGCAGACATGCTCGATCACGAGTTCATAGAAACACAGGTGCGACTCACCTGCCTCTCGCTGGGGGCTGAGTATGAACCCGCTGTTGAAGACAACGGTTAGGCAGCCAGCACGCGGACACCGGTTTGCGGCGAAGGATGATGCGGCTGTCAGCCATCGGGTCAACGACGCTCAGGTAGGGTGGGCGTCATGGACCTCGTGATCGTCAAAGGTAACAACCCACGTCGGGCGACGGTGTGGGGAACGCGTGATGATGGCACCGTTGTTCAGACCATCATCATCCCCCAGCACGACCTCCCTTACCTCGTCGTGGAATCCCTCTTCGGCCTCACCGACGGCGAGTGGGGCGCGCGGTTGTCCCCCGCCGGCTACCCCAGTTTCGAGCGGGCCGCTGATCTGCCAGCGGGCATCAGAGAGTCCAAACGGCTGTGCAACGCCGTCGCAAACCTCTTCGGGAACGGTCCCGACACGGTTGCGGGCGTTCGCCAACGTGCCGGGTCATCCGCGACCCTCGACGCGATCGATGACGCACGCATCGAACTCGCCATCGATGGCGTCAAGCGCTTGTCAACGATCTGGTCCCGCCTGCCCACCGACTCGAAGCTCGCGGTGTCGTGGCCGCTCGACATCGCCGAGTTGTCAGAGGCAGATGGAGGGGGTGCGTGGTGAATGCAATCATCGTCCTGGAGTTCTGCCCACCGGCGCCGTACCGTGACCACCATGTCGAATGAGGGCGACCACGAGTGCATCGGCGGGTGCGGCACGAAAATGGCGTATCCAGGTGATCGGTGCCCTGCGTGCTGGGCGCATCTGAGGGAGCTGGCACCGATCTGGAAAGATGCCGCCGAGAACATCAACCCCATCTCAATCATGAGGGATGCGCGCGAAGACACGCCATACAAACCAAAGAGCAGAGCAACCACGAAGCGGGACCGTGAACGTCGGTCCACCCAGGACGCACCTGCCGTGGATCGTGACCAACTGCCCTCCCCCACCTGTCCGACCTGCGGAAACCCCCGAAAACGGGGAAACCTGTACTGCGCTCAGCACGCCAAGGCATAAGCAAACGCACGGTTCTCGGCTGTTGTCGGACCAAACACAGCCTCCGGGGAAACCCCGACTGGGCATTCCAGCAGGGTTGTGCGCCTCACGAACCAGTTCTTCGCATGAGGCCGGTCAGAATGGTGGGCGATACTGGGATTGAACCAGTGACCTCTGCAGTGTGAATGCAGCGCTCTCCCGCTGAGCTAATCGCCCTCGTTTGGTGTCCCATGGTACGGCGGATGGGCCGCCAACCACGATGATTGATCCTACGATCGTCTCGTGAACATCGAACAGTTCGAAACCGAGGTCGACTCGATACTGGAGTCGCTCCCATCCTGGGTCAAGGAGAAGATCGACAACCTGGTCGTCGTCGTGGCATCCCGTCCAACACGGGAGCAGAACCCATCGGGTGAACCGCTCCTCGGACTGTATGAGGGGGTCTCACTCGCCGAGCGTGGCTTCGACTACTTTGCGTTCGCCCCGGACCGGATCACGATCTTCCATCGGGAGCACATGGATCTCAACCTCCCCGACGAGGACCTCCGTGCCGAGATCCGAACCACCGTCCTTCATGAGCTGGCGCATCACCTCGGGATCGATGATGCGAGACTCCACGAACTTGGCTGGGGCTGACGAGGGGTGATCCTCTCCGCGACAGTGGACCGGTCGATACAATGGAAACCAGGACGGATACCCGGGGCGGAAGGACGACGATGGAAGATCTCATCAAGCAGATCCAGGACAGAACCGGTCTCTCCGCCGCCAAGACCGTCGAAGTCGTCACCATCGTGACTGAGTTCCTCAAAGAGCACCTCCCCCAGGACGTGATCAATCAGATCACGACACATGTGTCCCAGGCAGCGGCCACCGCAGCGGGAACCGGTGTACCGGCGGGCGCCACCGACGTGGTCACAGCAGCCATGGGTGCTGCGTCCTCGACGATCTCGAAAATCGTGGACATGGCATCCGAACTGGTATCAGGCGCCAAGGACGCGACCGATGAGTCCGACGCCCCATCGCAGTAGCCACGACGTGCCCGCCCCGATGGACAACACCCCCACCTGGCCAGCCGAGGAGGGTCCTTTCGTCGCCCTGATGGACACCTCCAACAAGCTGGAGGAGCACCTGATCGAGACGTATCTCGACCGCGTCAGCGCATCAGGGACCGGTCCGATCACCCGTCTGCACCTGCCCCCCTCGCGGAGAAGGCGAGCCGGCGTCCACGTCGATCCCTCCATCGACAAGCGCCTCAGAGAGGGAGACGACCCGTTGTGCGTCCCACTGCGCGTTGCGTGGTTCACCAAGGAACAGGATGAGGGACGTTCGGTCACGTTGAAGGATCTCGTCATCCCTGGCGATCCACGCGATCCCAACGTCCTCAGGGCGCACCTCATCCAGCTTCGCGATGCTGACCGCATGCGGATCGTTCTGGGCCAGCCAGCCAGACGGTCCGAGCTCGAGAAGTGGTGGACCGAGACCCCTGATCAAACCGTCCCTGGCAGTCTGACGTTCGGAGAGTTCGTCGCCGCCAAGGCCTGGCTCGCCCTCGAGCGGGCAGAACGCAACCTTCGTGGTCTCCATTACAAGGTGCCGAAGTTCGTCATGGAGGAACTGTTCTGGAGCCGACCGTTCCAGGCAGGGATCGAGCGGCTCGCACAAACCGAGAACCGGCCGGTGAAACGGATCGTGCAACGCACCCGGCGGTACCTCAAGGAGATCGCAGCCCAACACTCCCCCCGTGTCATCGACCTCGTCAACGGCATCACCTCGGCGATGATCACCGCGGCGCACCAGAACATCGATTACTCAGCCAAACAGTTGCACGACATCTACCGGATTGGCGACGAGACGCCTCTCATCTTCCTGCCGTCGCACAAGTCGAACTTCGACCATCTCGTGTTCCAGCACGTGCTGTACGACAACGGTCTCCCCCTCAACCACACGGCTGGGGGGATCAACATGAACTTCTTCCTGATTGGACCTCTCCTGCGGCGGGCGGGGATCTTCTTCATCAGGCGGGAGTTCAAGAACAACGCGTCGTACAAGTTCGTTCTCAGGCAGTACATCGATCACCTCCTGGCGAACCGGTTCGCGCTCGAGTGGTACGTCGAGGGTGGGCGGTCCCGATCCGGGAAGTTGCGAGAGCCACATCTGGGGTTGCTCGCGTATGTCGCCGACTCCTATCAACGCGGCATCACCGACGACATCGTCTTCGTCCCCGTGTCCATCGCCTACGACCAGATCACGGATGTATCGGCGTACACATCAGAACAGCGGGGTCACGAGAAGGAGAAGGAGTCGTTCCTCTGGTCGATCAAGTTCATCACGGGTCTCAGGAGTCGTCACGGGAACATCTACATCCGCTTTGGTGAGCCACTGAGAATTTCAGAGCATGTGAGCCGGACCCTCGATCTGCAGTCCGAGGTGGGGAGACTTGCGCTCCCGAAACTCGCGTTTGATGTCTCGACGCGGATCAATGATGTCACGCCGATCACACCGATCAGTCTCGTGACGATGGCGCTGCTCTCCCATGGTGATCGGGGGTTCACGGCGGCCGAAACGATTGAGCTCCTCCATCCATTCGTCGAGTTTGTGGAAGAACGCGGCCTGCCGACCTCCACCTCGGTTGCCATGGCAACCCCCGAAGAGGCGAGAGCAGCGCTGGAGCAGTTGGTCGTCAATCGCGTGGTGACGCGGACCGAGGGGTTGACGGAGGACATCTACTCGATCACCCACGACCAGCATTTTGCTGCTGCGTACTATCGAAACACGATCATTCACTTCTTCGTCACGGCTGCCATCGCCGAGTTGGCACTCGCCCTCGCCGTTGACGACCTGGGTGAGGACGCGGTGGTTGCGCACGCTCTTGGGTTGCGCGATCTCCTCAAGTTTGAGTTCTTCTTCGCACCCACCGAGGAGTTCAGCGACGACGTGCGGAGCGAGTTGGCACGTCACCGTGTCGGCCATGCCGCCTCTCATGGCCCCATCGACGTTGACGTCGCATCAATGCATCCGGCAAAGAGTCCGGTGGTGTTGCGGCCATTTCTTGAGGCGTACTCGGTCGTTGCCGAGACCCTGCTCCTGGAGGGTGATCAGCCCGTCGAAGCCCAGCAACTCAAGGTGCGCTGCCTCAAGATGGGTGAGCAGTTGTACCACCATGGACGGATCCGCAACCGGGAGTCGGTGTCAACGGCGCTCTACGACTCCGGTATCAAGCTTGTGGACAATCGGGGACTCCTCACCGGGACCACCGAGTCACGCCAGGCATTCCAACGCGAACTCACTGATCTCCTCATCGCACTCAACAGCATCAGCGATCGCGACGAGAACGGTCCGCCGGGCTGAGAACCCCTCCTGAGCAGAGTTTCCACTCAACTCTTGGCCCTCCCACGCCGATGGATACCAAACGAGGCGGAAGCGCGCGAAAGCGTGTTGGAGAGTTGATGACCACCGATCAGGTCCGGGCGACGGTTACGACCGACGAACGCTCGCGCCATGCGACCACCCTCGTCGACCAAGCGCACGAGGAAGCAAAGCAGATCGTTGCCAGGGCACGCTTTGACGCCTTCCGCATGGTCACCGATGCTCGACAGGAAGCAGAAGCGATCATCGCCGAAGCCGCCCAGCAGGTTGACGCGCTCCAATCTCCAACCCTTGAAACGGCACCCGAGGTCGACGAAACGCTGCACGAGGCCAACGCCACCCTGGTGGAGCTCAACGCAACCCTGCAGGAAGCCAACGAGGCCCTCACCATTGAGAACGAGGCCCTTGAACAACGGGTGCTCAAGACCCGCACCCTCCTCGCTGACCTGGAGACCCGCCTCGCCCACATCGCCTACGCGCCAGACCCCATCCCGAGACCAACCCCTCCCATCGAGGTCGACGCGGTCGATGTCATGACACCCGCCGTTGAACCGGTGACTGAGGAGTCCCCTGTTGACACCATCCCAGCGGAACCCGCCGTGACACAGGACGTGGTCACCGCCCCTGAGACCTCCGACCCGGTCGTGGAGGAACCAGCCGATGAGGTCCCCGCCGTGGTGTTGGACCTCGACTACTCACCCTCGGTGCCGCCACCGTCCCGATCCACTGAGCCGACCACGGAGAACGAGGAACCAGAATCGTTCTACACGAGGAGATCGGCCAATCTCCCCCACATCGGTGACAGCGCCGCTGAGGACTCCTTCAGTGTCATCCGGTCCATGCGGGCAGGGTTCGAGTAACACACCACACACCGCTACCGACGGGAGACGTTCCACGGACGGTGGACCGTCCGTCTCTTACGCGTAGAAGGGGTTTGCCCCCATGGCGTGGTCGGTGACATCGACGACACCATCGATCTCGGGAATGTGCTCGAGAATGGTCCGCTCGATTCCCTGTCGAAGGGTCACGGCTGCAAGGCCGCATCCCTGACACCCTCCACCGAGCTCGAGCTGGGCGATGGACCCCTCCACCCGGATCAGGCTCGCCACGCCACCATGGCTTGCGATCGCCGGGTTGATCTGCTCTTTGAGGAGTTGTCGAATCTTCTCCTCGGTGGTGCCCGTCAGCTCAATGCTGCCTCGTTCTGCTCCGAGGGTCGCAGGCGTCGGGACGTTCGGATTGCGCATCACCAACCCGGGGCCCACCCCATCCCCGGAGAGATCCAACACCGCACCCGTGAGATTCTCCACAGAGTCGAGAGCAATCGCCACCTGCAACCCATCATGATCCTCGATGATGTCGGACGGCATCACATCTTCGGCACGGAGGAACGAGGTTTCATAGATGAACCCTTGTGCACCAACACCGGTGATGCGAAGGCCAAGATGAAGATCGGGGAGGTTCTCCCCGTCCCGCAGGGCCATGATCTTGTTGCGGGCGGCGTCTGAGATTTCAACGATGTGCGTGGATGCGTCACTCATGACCATGAGGATACTCCGGCGTTGCCTTCCCGCAAACGACAGCCCGTGATACCGGCCGAAACGACCGTCAGAGAGGCTCCCGATGGCACCTGCCACGAACGGTGCTGCTCCACCCGTGCGGTGACCGATAGGATGCCGTTCATGGAGCTCATTGACCTGTACACACCCGAGGACATCAGCGCAGCCGTCAATCGCATGGCGACCGAGATCGCCAACGATTACCGGGAGAAGAACCCTCTGTTCGTCGGTGTGCTGACGGGCTCGTTCGTCCTGGTTGCGGACCTCATTCGCGCAGCAGGGATCCCGTCCCAGGTCGACTTCATCCGCGCCCGTTCATACGGCACCTCAACGAAGTCCTCCGGTGCCGTCGAGATCACCAAGGACATCGAACACGACGTGCGGGACCGACACGTGATTCTCGTCGAGGACATCCTCGACACCGGCCTCACCCTGCGATACGTCGAGGACCGCATCAAGGTCGGGAAACCCGCGTCCATCGTGTCCTGTGCCTTGCTGGCGCGTGCGGGGCAACCCAAACCGGACTACTGGGGCATTGAGGTACCCCCCGGCTTCGTCGTTGGATACGGCATCGACTACGCCGAGCAGTACCGCTGGCTTCGATCAATCAAGACCGTCGCCGGCACCGGGGAGGTCGGATCTGACCAACATTCCTGACAGGGATTCGACAAGAATGCCGAAACGCGCCGTACCATGTGCGAGTCGAATGCATGGAGCGTTACCCATGCATTTTCGAGCACATGCCCCCTGTGCCCCCAAGAGATCGGGACATCGATGACAGCCGCCATGACCCCCCGTCTCCCGATCATCATCCAAGGTGGAATGGGTGCAGCCGTATCGGACTGGCGTCTTGCAAAAGCCGTGTCGCGTACCGGCCAACTCGGCGTGGTCTCCGGAACCGCCATTGACACCATCCTGGCACGACGCCTCCAACTCGGGGATCCTGAGGGCCACATGCGCCGAGCACTCGCCGCGTTCCCGATCCCCGATGTCGCCCTGCGCATCATCGACAAGTACTTCATCGAGGGTGGCAAGAAGGAGGGTGACCCGTTCATCACGAAACCGATGATCAGTCACAAGCCATCCCAGCTCACCAATGAACTCCTGGTTGCGGCGAACTTCGTTGAGATCTTTCTCGCCAAGGAGGGCCACAACAACCCGGTTGGCGTGAACTTCCTGGAGAAGATTCAGGTGCCGACCCTCCCCTCCCTGTACGGCGCCATGCTTGCCGGGGTTGATTACATCCTCATGGGTGCCGGCATCCCCAAGGCGATCCCCGGCATTCTGGATCGGCTCGCTCGCGGTGACGATGTCGAGATGAAGATCGACGTCAAGGGCCTCACCGAGAAGGGTGATCCCTTCGTGCGGTTCTCCCCCAAGAAGTTCGCCAAAGATCTGGTCTCCAAACTTCACCGACCAAAATTCATTGCCATCGTCTCATCACACGTTCTTGCGAAGATGCTTGCCACCAAGTCCTCCGGGGAGGTGGATGGGTTCGTCGTTGAGTTCCCCGTTGCTGGGGGTCACAACGCTCCACCACGCACGAAGGGCGCCTTCAACGAACTCGGCGAGCCGGTCTATGGCGAACGTGATGAAGTTGACCTCGACGAAATTGCCAAACTCGGGAAGCCGTTCTGGTTGGCAGGCGGGTACGCCGAACCCCACCAGGTCAAGAGTGCCATCGAGGCGGGGGCCACGGGGGTCCAGGTGGGTACTGCGTTTGCCTACTGCAACGAGTCTGGATTCACCCGAGCCATCAAGGATGAGGTCATCGTTGAATCCCGGAACAACGAGGTGCGGATCTTCACCGACGCTGTGGCGTCCCCAACCGGGTTTCCGTTCAAGGTGGTCGAACTCGACGAGACCCTGTCCAACCAGGAGCTCTACGAAGAGCGGGAACGTATCTGCGACCTCGGGTATCTGCGCCATGCGTATGAGCGTGAGAACGGGACCATCGGCTGGCGGTGCCCGTCAGAACCGGTCGATGAGTACCTTGAAAAGGGTGGGGAGCTCTCCGAGACCGTCGGCCGGAAGTGTCTCTGCAACTCCCTGCTCTCCAACGTCGGGTTGCCCCAGATCATGGCGAACGGGGAGCCTGAACAGATGTTGATCACCTCGGGTGACGACGCTGTCCACGTGGCACGGTTCGCTCCCGAAGGGTCAACCGAGTACTCCGCGGAACATGTGATCAACTATTTGTTTATGGTGGCCGAAGACGCCCGGCAGATCATGGCCCAGCTTGGTTTCCGCTCACTCGATGAAATGGTTGGCCGCTGCGATATGCTGGAAACCAATCGCGTCATCAA
>CAZULI010000061.1:0-8665 GCA_964621095.1 uncultured Acidimicrobiaceae bacterium
GATCGGCAAGAATTATCCGGTTGCCACTGGCATTGTCGGTGACGCGAAGGCGGTCCTGGCCGGGTTGCTTGAAGCGTTTGGGTTGGAGGGGAGCGTCACGTCGCACGTTGACGACGACGTCCTCCATCTTGACATCACTGGGGAGCAGACGGAGGCGCTCGTGGGTGCCAAGGGGTCCGTCATGTACGCCGTCCTCGAGTTGACGCGTACCGTTGTCCAGCGCAAGACGTACGGGGCGCCACGGATGCGCCTTGACATCAACGGGTACGCCGAGCGGCGTCGGGAAGCCCTGAAGATCTACACCAACAAGCTTGCGGAGCAGGTCATCGCCGAGCAAGGCGAGGTGATCCTCGAACCGATGAACGCGGCCGACCGGAAAGTCGTCCACGACGCCGTTGCCGAGATCGCCAACGTTCGTTCCTACTCGGAGGGGGAGGATCCACGGCGGGCCGTCGTGATCGCGTACGATGGGGAGCGTTCCTGATCGGTCGCAGGCTCCGGGTGCTCTCCGGGGAGTGACGGCGAGAACGATGGGGCGGGGTCACCCGCCCCTCCCCTCGGGTACATGTTTCACGTGAAACCACCGATGGAGGCCGGAGAACCCGTATCTTCGTGCGTCACCCGGGTACCATCGCTGCATGTCCGAGTTCTCGACCCTGCAGACGATCGCTGAGGCGTGCGGCCTCACTCCCAGTACCGTACAGATCGAGCAGTTGCTGCGGTTTCGTGCGTTTCTCGAGACCGAGGGGGTGGTTGCCGGCGCGATTGGACCGCACGAGGCGGATCGGTTGATCGATCGGCATGTGGGGGACGCGCTGGTGTACCTGCGTGGTCTCGGTGACACGACCCACCGAGTTCTTGACGTCGGATCCGGCGTTGGCGTTCCCGGAATCCCGATTGCCATCGCCCGCCCCGATCTGGAGGTGGTGCTCCTGGATCGGTCGGGAAGGAGGACCGTGCTCGCCAAACGGGCGGTGCGGATCCTCGGTCTCCCCAACGTCGAGGTGCGACAGGAGGAGGTGCACCGGGTCACCGACCACTGGGATGCGGTGACGTTCCGTGCGTCACTGCCGGTACGGGACGCAGCGATCCTGGTTCGCCGGATTCTTACGCCGGACGGCGTCGGCGTTGTCGGTGTCTCCCGTCAGCCAGACCGTCCAACGATTCCAGATCCACCACCAGGCGTCCGGTTTGAGGTAACCTCGGAGCTCGAGGGGGTCCTTGACACCCCCTCCTGGCTCCTTAGGATGACCCTGACATGAGGTTCCCTCGAATATGGTGCATATGAACTGGTACCCCCACACCGCGCCCGCGCCGCTGGACCCCGCTCCAGCACTGAAGAAACTGGCTGCCGACCGTGGTTGACCCGCCCCGCTCCAACGGTAAGGTCGTTGCCATCGCCAATCAGAAAGGTGGCGTCGGCAAGTCGACAACCGCGATCAATCTTGGTGCGAGCCTCGCCCTCCAAGGTGAGCGTGTGCTCATCATCGACCTCGACCCACAGGGGAACACGA
The DNA here is from genome assembly GCA_964621095.1 of uncultured Acidimicrobiaceae bacterium. Lineage (GTDB taxonomy): Bacteria > Actinomycetota > Acidimicrobiia > Spongiisociales > UBA5794 > UBA5794. Next base: position 1,515 of record CAZULI010000061.1, read on the forward strand.
GTTCAGGCCTTGGTGTCGACCGCTCCACCATCGAGCTCTCGACGTATGAGCTACTTGTACAGAACGACGTCTCGATCACGGATGTGCTTGAACCAACGTCGGTGAAAGGCCTTCACGTCGTGCCTGCCACCATCGAACTCGCCGGCGCAGAGATCGAACTGGTCGCCCTCTTCTCCCGTGAGCAGCGGTTGAAAGCGGCGTTGGCGGACGTCCTCGAGGAGTATGAGTTTGTTCTCATCGACTGCCCCCCGTCGCTTGGTCTCCTCACCATCAATGGGTTGACCGCCGCTGATGAGGTGCTCATCCCGATCCAGTGCGAGTACTACGCACTGGAAGGGGTCAGCCAGCTGACACGCAACATCGCGTTGGTCAAACAGAACATTAACCCTCAACTCGAGATTGAAGGGGTGGTGCTCACGATGTTTGATGGGCGTACCACCCTCTCGGCGGACGTCGTTGCCCAGGTTCGGGAGCATTTTGGGGAGACCGCGTACAAGACCGTGATTCCCCGAACGGTTCGTCTGAGTGAGGCACCGTCGTATGGGGAGCCGATTGAGGCGTTTGACCCCATGTCGAGAGGGGCAATAGCGTATCGGGAGTTGGCACGAGAGTTCAGGAGACGACATGGCCGCACGTAAGGGCGGGTTGGGGCGGGGACTTGACGCCCTGATCCCACAGGACCACCCGGTCGAGGGGTTCGCTGAGGTCTCCCTCACCGAGATCGACCCAAACCCAAAGCAACCGCGCACGGAGTTTGACCAGACAGGCCTTGACTCACTCGCCGCATCGATCGCAGCAGTTGGCGTCCTCCAACCGATCGTCGTACGGGTTGAGGGGAACCGGTATGTGTTGGTTGCCGGCGAGCGACGTCTCCGGGCCGCCAAACAGGCAGGACTCAGCACGATCCCTGCCGTCATCCGGAGTGCAACGGATGATGTATCGAATCTGACGGAGGCCCTTGTTGAGAACCTCCAGCGCGAGGATCTCTCGGTTCTTGAGGAGGCAGCCGCGTTCCAGGAGCTCATGGAAGAATATGGTATGACTCATGAGCAGGTGGCGGAACAGGTTGGTCGGAGCCGAAGTGCCGTCACCAACACCGTACGTCTTTTGCAGTTGCCGCCGGCGATTCAGGCGATGCTCGTCTCAGGGGTGTTGACCGCGGGTCACGCCCGCGCCCTCCTCGGATCCGAGGATGAAGCGTACGCGATCCACGTTGCCGAACGGGCGGCCGCCGAGGGGTGGACCGTCCGGAGAGTCGAAGAGACGATGCGGCTCCGGGATGCACGGGGACGGATCGGTGAAGGAGTCGTGGTCCGAACGATGCGTCCTGCAGCGATCATTGAGCTCGAGGAGAAGCTCGAGGAGAAGCTCGGTACCAAGGTCAAGATTGATTACCGGGGCAAGGGTGGTCGCATCACGATCCGGTACGCAACGTCAGAGGACCTCGAACGCATCTACCGCCATCTGTTTGGAACCTGACGAGCCGGTACGGTCCGTACGGTCGGTACCGGTGGGGTGCTGACACCACAACAGGATCCACATCCAGCGAGGACGGCGTGACGGTGTTACGAGGGTGTGGCGTCTCGGGGTCGTTCGTACAGCCCCGCGACGGCGTTTGCCGCAATCCGCCCTGCCCTCCTGCTCATGGATCGCAACGCGATTACGACGGCGGGTGCCCTCGTCTCCTTGAGGATCGGCATGGTTCGTCCGTGCGCTCGTACGCCGAGGCGGGCCCCGATGTGCTCTGCAATGACCAGGCCAGCTGCTGACTGACTGTGTTCGGAGCTGAAGTAGTACACCCCTTCATCAATCTCCCTGGGAACAGAGAACCCGATCACGAGACTGACGTTTGACCGGTTGGCTTTCTGGGATCGGAGCCGCGGCGTCGGGGCGGTGTCGACTGCCCGGCTGAGCATCGGGATGCCTCCCAGAATTTGGATGGCGAGTTGGGCCTCCACGGCAGCGTTCCACGTGTCGCTCGCCTCCTCGGGTGTTCGGCACTCAGGATCGAGGTAGATGACCTGCCCTGCGATGGTTGGGGGCAGCGTGTCGAGCCACTGGCGCTCCCGAACGGCTTCGCGGCCCTCTTTCTGGGTCGCGAGCTCGACCAGTCGCAACTCCTCGGCAACAGCGGGACCCGCAATCCCATCTTCTGCCATATGACGGTTGTGTTGGAAGTCGAGAAGCCCCTTCAACGTGTCGGGACCAAAGACGCCATCCACTTTGGCGGTTTCGAACCCGAGTGAGTTGAGCCTCGCCTGGAGTTCGGCGACGTCATCCCCACGCATCATGGGGATCCGGTGATACAGCATCCGGTCGCCGAGCCGGTAGCCGGCCTCAACCAGCGAGCGCCACGTCTCGGGCCCGACGATGCCGTCAGCAGCAAGTCCGCGGGACGCCTGGAACTCCATCACGGCGTCACGGGTCCCCTCACCGAACGTGCCATGGAGATCGTCGCCGCAGACGAACCCGAGCGCGGTCAACCGATCCTGGATGTCGATGACAGGGGCACCGCGATCACCTTGGTGGTAGAGCCTCACGACTCAATCGTTGCAGAACTTCAGATCAAACGGTGAACTCGGCGAGTTCTGAGGCGAGCTGCGCCTTTGAGCGAGCCCCGACAAGGCGGCGCTTCTCCTCACCGTTCTGGAACACGATCATGGTCGGGATGCTCAGAACCGAGTGTGCGGCCGCCACCGACGGATTCTCATCGATGTTCAGCTTCGCCACGGTGAGCTTGCCAGCCGTCTCGGCAGCGAGTTCCTCGAGTGGTTGGTTCATCATCTTGCAAGGACCGCACCATTCGGCCCAGAAGTCAACCAGGACCGGGGTGTCCGATTGGATTGCCGTTGTGAAATCACTTTCGGTGACGGTGACCGTGTTCTGACCCATGATGTCTGCTCTCCTGTCCTGTCGGATCATCCGACTGTTGAATGTTCTGTTTCCATCACACTGGTCGGGAGGTGATGGGGTTCAAGCCAGCGTTCGACGTCCAACGCTGCCTGGCATCCGAGACCCGCTGCGGTGATGGCCTGGCGGTACACCTTGTCGATCACGTCGCCCGCCGCGTGGACACCCTCAACGGAGGTACGTGTCGTGCCTGGCTTCGTGATGATGTACCCGTCCTTGTCGAGGTCCAGGTGACCGACGAAGATCTTGGTGTTGGGATCGTGGCCGATGGCGACAAAGAGACCGTCGGTGGGAAACTCCGTGATCTCATCCGAGACGACATCACGGAGCTTGACGCCTTCGACGACCGACTCGCCGTACACCTCATCAACGACACTGTTCCAGATCACGTCGATCTTGGGGTGGTTGAGGACGCGTTCACTCATGATGGTGGAGGCGCGGAACTCGTCCCTGCGGTGCACCACCGTGACCTTCGACGCAAACTTCGTCAGAAAGAGTGCCTCCTCCATCGCAGAGTCGCCACCTCCGACAATGACCAGTTCCTTCTCGCGGAAGAAGAACCCGTCACACGTTGCACACGCCGATACGCCATGGCCGGTGAGCCGCTCCTCCCCCGGGACCCGGAGCCATCGGGCGGACGCACCGGTCGTGACGATGACACTGTCGGCCTCGTAGAGGTCGTTCCCGACCCAGATCTTGAACGGACGCTGCGAGAAATCAACCTCAGAAACGTCCGACGTGATGATCCGTGTCCCGAACCGTTCTGCCTGGAGACGCATCTGCTCCATCAGGTCAGGACCCATGATTCCCTCGGGGAACCCGGGGAAGTTCTCGACCTCGGTGGTGATCATCAGCTGACCACCCCGTGCCATCCCCTCAACCATGAGCGGTTCAAGCCCTGCTCGTGCGGTGTAGATGGCAGCCGTGAGACCGGCAGGGCCACTGCCGATGATGATCACCTTTTCTGACATGAGAACTCCTGGACCTACTTGCGATCTTGGGGGTAGCGCCGGATCCAAACAATCGCTCCGACCAGTACGAGGACCGCACCCACCACGGCGTACGCGACCTCTGTACCCATCAGCGCACCCAGTGCGCGGAATATTCCCACGAGGAGCCAGAAGACGGCCAGTGCGATGGCCGCAAAGAGGATGAACCCGACCGCAACCCAGGTTATGGCAGTTGCGGCACGGTCAACGGTGAACTCGCGTACCTTGGTGGCAATCATCTCAAGGAGATCGGCGATGCGCGCCGAGAGCGGTTGTTTCGTGTCTGGCATGTGGGGTCAGAATAGCCCCCGGTGACACCGAGGTCAGTCCGTTTGGTGCACGACGCTGCAGTCGGAGAGATCCACGCTCACGATCCGATCGATCCCCGAGTCCTCGGTGATGCCGAAATGGACAACCGTTGTTCCACCATCCTGATCCGCCCCGAGAACGAGCGCGCCCGCAGCGGCGTCCGGGATCTGGGCCAGGAGGTCGTCATGACAACCGTCCAAGCTCGCTTGATCAACGGGCACCTCCGCTCCGAGACCAAGCGTCTCGAGTGCGTCCCGGACCGCTCCCTCGTCGGTGGCGCCGGCAACGGCGGTGAGCAACTCCTCGGGGTCGATGTTCTCCACCCCGATCACTGAGGTCTGACCGCCATCAGCTGATGCTTGATCAAACGCCAGCATCTCGTCTGCTGCCGGTGACCCTGCCTCGGGCGCATCCTCCCGGCTGGTGGTTGCACGGGCACTCTCAGCCGCTTGGAACCCGCTGGGAGTGGTTGTCGATGACGGCAGGACGACGATGGCGGTGACAACGGCGGCGGCTGCCACCACGCCGGTCGCGGGGAGCCACCACGCCGGTCTCGTCGGCTTGGCTGGTGGGGCGGTCACTGGCGGTTCGAGATGAAGTTGCGAGATGAGTGCCGCTCGGAGGGTCTCGCGCTCACGGTCGGTCAGGTGAACCGGTTCGACCCCGGACATCTCGGCCTTGACCATGGTCTGTTCGGCGTACGCCCGTGACAGTTCATCGTCCGCCTGAATGCGCGCCAACGCCCGGCCGGCGTCCTCGGTGTCGAGGCGACCTTCCACAAGGTCGAGGATGAGATCTCGATCGTCGTCGTTCATGTTGCTCCGTCGTCAGCTCTTAGAGGGTTTTCGGTGGGGTTGAGGTTCCCGAGTTCGGCAGCGAGGAGTCTTCGGGCACGAAACAGTCTGCTCTTGATCGTCCCCTGGGGGACATCGAGGGTCGCGCTTGCCTGCTCGAGTGACATCCCTTCGAGATCGACGAGGAGCACGACGGCTCTGAACTCGGCACTCAGGGTTGCGAGTGCCGATTCGATCTCCGGCCGGAGCTCTGCGGCATCAAACGGGTCCGTGCTGGTGACGTCGACAGGGTCGTGGTCGGGTGGGAGCCGGTCGGCGTCCCTTCGTGTTGCGCGACGAAGGTGGTCGTAACACGTGTTGATGGCGATTCGGTACAACCACGTCGAGAACGCCGCCTCTGCCTTGAACTGACCGGCCTTGCGGAACACGGTGAGAAAGGTGTCCTGGGTGGCGTCAAGGGCGTCCTCGCGCCGGTGGAGCATCCGCATGCAGATGGCGAACACGCGGTCCTCGTGTGCTGCCATGAGCTCATGGAACGCGGTGACATCTCCTTTGAGATACCGATCGATGAGATCGACGTCGAGGCGGGCACGGTCTGTCATGTGAGACGGAGAGTAGACGCTGGCGTACCAGGACGACCGATGTCGTTGAACGTCCCTGGCTGGGCCTCACGACCCGAACCACACCTCGTTGATCACCGCCTGATACGAGCCATCCGGGCGTGCCGGGAGATCGACGAGCCAGAGACGCCAGACCCCACCTCCCCGAACCGGGAGCTGGATGGCGACCTCGGATGCCTGAAGGGTTCCACTGGCAATGTGCTCCCAGCGGACGGGGTCATCGGGGAGTGCCGGCGCCCAACTGACGCGAAACGTCGCACCGGCTGACCCTCGCACGAACATGGACGTTGGTGTTCCTGCAACGTCGAACACAAGACCCGCCCCCTCCTTGAGTTCACCAATCGGCCGGGAGTACGCCTCGGTGCGCCAGAACGTCGAGGGATCGCCATCAACAACATGGTGGACCTCATCATCACTCTCGGTGCCGTCCCCAAGTGGGTCGTACGCAATGACGGAGGCAGTCAGGGAGTTCACATGTTTCGGACTGGCCACGGTGATGGGAACGGTGGAGATCGTCCGTGGCGTCTCCCCACCGACGGGGTAGAGAAACGGCGAGTCCGGATCGAAGTCCACCGCCATCCCGATTGCGGCGATGAGGGCGAGGACGGCGCCGATGAGGGTCAGTACGGCGAGTGCCTTCCATGGTCGGACCGGATCTGGTGTCGCAACCGGATCGAAAGAGACCGATGACAGGTGCGCAGCGAGTGTTGAGGCGTCAAACGTGCCAGCAATCCCCGCCCGGAGGGCGTCGTCGATGCCGGGGTTGACCCCCGTGAGAACCGTTGAGGGGAGGACGGCGGGATCGTCCGTCCCGGTCAGACCCGCTCGGAGCACCTCAGCGAGGGCACGCGTGTCGGACGCCTGGTCGTTCCAACGCGGTTGTCGTCCGAAGGCGCCGATCTTTGCTGGATGTGCGGCCGAGAAGTGGACCGCTGAGGTGTCGATCGCCCCGTGGACGGCGCCGGTGGCGTGGAACCGTGCCAACGCGACGCACAGGCCAGCAGCGTTCGGCAGGAACTCTTCAACGGGGAGCCCCTCTCCTGCGCGGATACGATCAGCAAACGAGACCCCGCCGTCCCATTCGCTGATGGAGTACGCAGATGCTGATGTCTCCCCGGCTGCGAACACCTTCTGGAGATGCAGTTCCGTGAGTGCCGCGGCAGACCGGACACCTTCGAGGAACGTGATGTGCCGGTCGTGGGAGGCCTCGGGCGCAAGGTACCGAACGAGGACCGGTCGGTCGAGTTGGGTGTCCTGGGCGAGCCACTCCTCAATGTCGTCGTCGCTTCCGAGGCGGATGTTGAGGCGGTACCGCTCCGGGAGGCGGGGTGGCATCAGTGCACCCGGGACACAGCGATGGGTGCAGGCGGTGTCATTACCCCGCCCGCAGGACAGCCAGGGACTCAGGGAGGAGTTTGTAGCCCTCGGATTGGTAGAGCGAGATTGCGGGCTCGTTCTCGGATTTCGTATTGAGGAGGAGCGCCTTGGACCCAGCCCGCCTCGCGCCCCGTGCTGCAGCCCGGATGAGG
>CAZULI010000062.1:0-8600 GCA_964621095.1 uncultured Acidimicrobiaceae bacterium
ACAGAGCCACAGCGTACACCACCACCATGGTCGCTTTCGACATCGGGAGGATCAACGACGCCGCCACGAGCAGGTACAGCAACACAACCGCGTTGATCGAAGGGGTCGGTCCCCGCAGGGCGAGGGCACCAAACAGGGCCGTTGCGTCAACCACGAGTCCCCCGAGGGCAGGCGCCCGTGTCATGAGCCGTGCAACGGCATCCACGAGGATGATCAACGACGGAACGATCAGCAACAGTGGGGGGTACTCACCGGTTTGGATGAATCCGTAGATGGCGGTGAGCGCGAGCGCCACCGCTCCAACACCACGAACGATGTTGAAGGGTTTGCGCATCTCCTCATAGGAGATGGGCGCACGGTTGGGGAATCGAAACGGCGTTCGGCTCATGGCAGGGTTATCGGTCGTCTTTTCCCGGTGGTGTAGGACAAACTCACCCCGACCGGTGTCGTGCCGCCCTTGCATGCCCCACGAGGCCCTCCATCTCGGCCAAAAGGACGGTGTCATCCACCAACCACCCAGGGTTGTCGAGGCGCAGCCACGTGGGCGACCGGAGATACGTCATGACCGACAGCCCGGACTGGTGACGCGCCCCGCCTGCGGTTGGCAGCACATGGTTCGGGCCCGCCCCGTAGTCAGAGAACGCCTCAGCCGAGGCGGAACCGACAAAGACCGACCCGTACGAGGTGAGGGTGACAAGGAGGTTCTCAGCGTCCTGGGTGTGGAGCGCGAGATGTTCTGGCGCAATCCTGTTCGAGACCGCGACCGCCTCGTCGATCGAGCCAACAACCAGTGAGAACCCGTTGTCGAGGGCCGGGCGGGCGATTGGCGCCGTGACGAGATCGCTGAGCTGTGCGCTGATGGCTTCGCCAACCGCGGCAACCATGGTGTCCGTAAGGGTGACAAGCATGGGGACGGCGTCAGGATCATGTTCGGCCTGGGCGAGGAGATCCGCCGCGACCAAGTCGGGATCAGCATGCTCGTCAGCGATGACGAGAATCTCACTCGGACCGGCAAGACCGTCGATGCCGACCTCCCCGTAGAGATACTTCTTGGCCGCCGTCACCCACCGGTTGCCGGGTCCGACGACCACGTCACATCTCGGACCAATTGTCCCAAGGGCGAGCGCCGCAATGGCCTGTGCACCCCCAATGGGGATCAACGCATCAGCGCCGGCAATGGCGGCTGCGGCAAGCACCGCGTCGGTGGGCCGTGGCGACGCCACCCAGACCGCATGGACCCCCGCCACACGGGCCGGGATCACGGTCATCAACACGGAGGACGGCAGCGGGTACCGCCCACCGGGTGCGTACGCACCAACCGAATCAACGGGGATCCAACGGTGCCCGGCCGTGCCTCCGGGTATGGTGACGGTGAGGTCGGTGAGGGAGGAGCGCTGTGCCGCTGCGAAGTCGCTGATCCTCCCGGCAGCCCGCTCGAGGACCGCCCGCTCCTCCTTGGAGATGCGATCACACGCGCGTTGCAGGTCCAAAGCGGTCAGCACGAGCGGGTCACCAGGAGCGATGTCCCCGAAGCGCACCGCCAACTCCCTGAGGGCGTCGACCCCGCCGCTGCGGACCTCCTCAACGAGCTCTGCGGCAATGTTGGTTGCGTTGGTGCTCTCGGAGCGTCGTCGGGCCTCAAAGCTGTCGAGGTCGTGCAGGGCCAGTTTCGGGATCATGTGTCTGTCTTCCTGTTGCCTGATTTGGATGTCATGGGTCTACGAGTGATGCGCTTTTCCCGCCGATCCAACTCGTGCTCGATGGCACGCAGGGACACACCGGATGCGACTGCTTTGGCGAGCACGAAGTAGATGAGGTCCGCGGTCTCATGAACAACGTCAGGTGTGCTGGTCGCCTCGACGAGTTCACCGGCCTCCTCGATCAGTTTGTCGGCGAGAAGCTGCTCATTGTCGAACAGGGCGACCGTGTTCGACCCTGCTGGTCGCTCCCGGTGAATGGTTTCGAGTCGTCTTGCGAGGCGTCCGATGCCGGCGTCCTCACCAAAGCACGTCCGGGTGGACGTGTGACAGAACCCCGGATCGCTCTGTTCAACCATGAAGCGGATCGCGTCTCGATCACAATCGAGGTCAACGCGAACCAGCCGCTGGGTCGCCCCGGAGGAGGCCCCCTTCTGCCAGAGCCCCCTCGTTCGGCTGTGGTAGGTGCCGGTCCGTGTCTCGATGGCGTGTGCAAGGCTCTCGGCGTCCGACCAGGCAAGGCCCAGCGCGACCCCCTGTTCGTCGGCAACGATGGTGGGCCACAGACCGTCACTCCTGTCCGAAACCAGGGGCGCCGCGACCGCTTGCGCCAGGTCGAGTTCCCCCGTGTAGAGCGCCATCCCCACCTGACTGTCGGCACCGAGCTTGTCGAGTGCGGCGATCTCATCGGTCGTGGTGATCCCTCCGGCGATCGTCACCCGTGCGTTCCCTGCCGCCGCAATCACCTGTGCCGCAAGCGTCATGTCGGTTCCCTGAAGACGGCCTTCGCGCTCGACAAACGTCACCAGGAACCCGCCGCACAAATCAGCAAGTTCGGCCACCGAATCGAGCAGTGGACGGTCCGTCTGTGTCCTCCACCCATGGGTCACCACGGCACCGTCGCGGGCGTCGAGCGCCACGATCACCCGATCACGGGGGAGTTCTGCCAGAAACTCCGGTGTTGCTGCCGTGCCGACAATGATCTTGTCAGCACCGGCATCAAGCCACCGGTGGGCCACCTCGAGGTTCCGGATCCCACCCCCCACACGCACCCGACCCAACGCACAGAGACCTGTGATCACGTCGATGTTGTTGCCGTCCCCCCGTGCGGCATCGATGTCGATGACGGCGACCTCGCCCACGACGGAGAACCGTTCCATGAGTGGTGTCGGATCCCCCGCATCGATGGCGAGCCGTTCCCCTCCGACGAGCTGGACGGTGCGGCCACTGACGATGTCGATCGATGGGACGATCATGTGCGCACCGTGATCCCGTGTTGGGACAGGGCTGCCTTCAGATCCCCAACCGTCAGATCACCGTCGTGAAGCAGCGACGCCACCAGCACGGCCGACGCACCTGCCCGGATCGCGTCCACGAGGTCGCTTGTCTGGCCCGCCCCACCCGACGCGATGATCGGGATGGACACACGCGACGAGATCGCGGACAACAACCTGGTGTCATACCCCGACCGGGTCCCGTCACGGTCCCAGCTCGTCAACAGGATCTCACCAGCACCAAGGTCGGCGCACTGAACCGCCCAAGCCCCAGCATCGATCCCGGTGCGGACTCCGCCACTGGTGGTGAGGACCTCCCAGGCGTCATCACGCTGACCCGCGTCGATGGAGACCACCGTGCACTGGGTTCCGAACTGGGCAGCCAGCTCCGCGATGAGTTCAGGACGTTCCACGGCGGCGGTATTGGTTGCGACCCGGTCTGCGCCGGCATCAAGGAGACGCTCGGCATCAGCAGTGGAGCGCACCCCTCCCCCGACCGTCAACGGGATCGACAGGACAGCCCTGACAGCAGCAACGGTCGCCACTGCGTTGGCCCGACCCTCGGTGGTTGCCGACACATCGAGAATCACGATCTCATCGGCACCTTGTTGTTCGTAGTTGGCAGCGATTTCAACCGGATCTCCTGCGTCGCGCAGATTGGTGAACCGGACACCCTTGACGACTCGTCCGTTGTCAACATCAAGACACGGGATGACCCGAGGTGCAAGCATCAGTGCAGCTCCTTTGTTGTACCCAGCCAGGCATCGATGACACCGAGCCCCCACCGCCCCGAGAGTTCGGGGTGGAACTGGCAGGCAAGCACACGGCCCCGTTCCATGGCAGCGACGAACGGACCACCGTGGTCCGCCTCGGCCGATGTCCAGCCATTCGGTGTGGTTGTCAGCCGGTATGAATTCGCAAAGTACGCCCACCCCGAGGGCACGAAGCGGGAGTGCTCGGACCCTGTCACCATGTTCCATCCGAGTTGGGGAACGACGGTCGTGGGAGGGAAGCGGGTGACCGCGCACGGCAGGACGCCGAGACCCCGTACGTCTGGACTCTCCTCGCTCGTGTCGGCGAACATCTGGAACCCGACACAGATCGCCATCGTCGGCAGATCCGCTTCGATTCTTTCGATGAGTGCGGTGCGAAGGTTGATCCGATCGATCTCTCCGAGTGCCGCGCCGAACGTGCCGACACCCGGCATGACCACCCCTGGGGCGGTCCTGATGCGATCAGGATCGGTCGACACCGTCGCCGTTGCCCCACAACGGGTCAACGCCGCAAGCACGGACGCAAGGTTGGCGGTCCCCGTGGGAACCACCGTCACGTCTGGGCTCATCCGAGGACTTCCTTGGTACTCCGGATTCGGTCGTTGTTGGGGGTGACTGCCTGTCGGAGGGCGAGTGCCGTCGCCTTGAACGCCGCTTCTGCCTTGTGATGATCGTTGTCGCCACGCAGGACGTCGACATGGAGTGCCATCCGCCCCTCAAGAGCAAGGGTTCGCAGGAAGTGGGTCAGGTTCTCGGCGGCAACCTCTCCGATCATGTCCCGCGCAAGGGCGAGATGGATCTCCGGCCATCCTCTGCCGGAACAGTCGACCACCGCCCGTGCAAGGGACTCATCAAGGGGAGCGAATGCGGAGCCGAAGCGATCGATCCCGCTGCGGTCGGCGAGCACCTCATCAAGACCGCGGCCAATGACGATCGCACAGTCCTCAACGGTGTGGTGGTCATCAATCTCGGTGTCGCCCTGGACCGCGAGACGCAGATCGAACCCCGAGTGCCGCGTGAGGGCCGTGAGCATGTGGTCGAGAAACCCGAGACCCGTTGAGATCTCTGCGATCCCGGTGCCATCAAGGTTCAGGACTCCGGTGATCTCAACCTCTGCGGTGGTTCTTGCGAGTGTGATTGATCTGGTCATGGGACGATCTGCTCCAATCGTGATACGACGATGTCGGTCGCTCCGGCCTCCTTGAGTACCGGAATGAGATTTGGCAACTCCTTGCGCAGGACAGCAGCTTTCACCGCAAGAGCGTCTCCGCCATGGAGTGAGGCAACGGTTGGTTCCCGCATCGAGGGCAGGACACGAAACAAGGCGTCGGACATGCTGACCGCGATGTTGAGCTCGACCATCACCCTGGTCCTTGCCGACAGTACCGAGTTGAGACCGAGGACCAGAGCCTCGATGGACTGTTTCTTGGAGACATCGGCCATGGCCTGCTGGCTGGCGTACAGTCGGGTCGAGGACTCCATGACCGTGTCGAGGATCACCAGCCCGTTTGCGGCGAGTGTCTCACCCGTCGCGGTGATGTCAACGATGATGTCGGCGTCCTCGGGTGGGAACACTTCGGTGGCACCGTACGAGCGGATGATGTCCGCATCAAGGTTCTTGCCGGCCACCCACCCCTCGGTGAGGTGGGGCAGTTCGCTTGCAATCACCATGCGTCGGCTCGGGAGAACGCCATCGACCAACAACTCCTGCGGTGCAGCGGCGACCACCCTGACCGGGTCCAGTCCGGTGTCGAGGAGTTCCACGAGGTCTGCCTGTTTTTCGGCAACCCAGTCGGCGCCGGCAAACCCGACATCGCGGGACCCCGCAGCGAGCATCTCGACGATGTTCTGCGGTTTGAGCAGTTTCGCTTCAAGCCATGGCACGGACGGGATCGGCCGATACCCCCGTGGTCCAGAGCGCAGCTCAATACCGGCGTCGGCAAGGAGGGTTCTCACACCGACCTCGGTACGACCCTTGGGCATGGCGAAACGAAGGGTGTCTGATTGTGGTGGTTTCGTGATCAACGGGGATCCTCTCCCGTCAACCTGCCAGGTCGGATCTTGTGACAACAAGAAACGCCGACCGTTGGCTGGTCGGCGTGTGGGTTTCGCTACCTATGCGCCCACGGTCAACCGACCACCGACTGGTGGTGATGCTCGTGAACGTGGGTGTGCTGTTGTCTCATTGAAGTCGCAACACTAGCACGGTTCATTCCGTGAACACCCCTTGGATCACGAGCGTTGAGCAACGAGTTCATCGTACGCGGTGTCGGGCACCCGCAGGTCCCCCGTCCCGACTCCGATGCGGAACGCCCGCTTCTTGGCTCCGTGGAAGTCCGACCCCCCGGTTGCGGCAATGCCGAGACGGTGCGCCAGATCCGTGAGATGATCTCGCAGTTCGACGGGGTGGGAGGAGTGATGAGCCTCGATCCCCCCGAGCCCCGCATCCACCAGCTCCCGGAACAGCCGTGCGTAATCAGCCGCCCCTCCCGAGATCGTCTTTGGGTGGGCCACAACGGGTACCCCGCCACCAGCCCTGGCAAGGGCAATGGCGTCAACCGCCGAGAGCCGACGGCGCTCAACGTAGACAAGACCATCATCGCCGAGAAGGTCGGCAAACGCAGCGTCTCGGTTCTCCACGGCACCGATCTCGACGAGGGCGTCGGCGATGTGCGGGCGACCAACCGACTCACCGGCAGCCCAACGCAGGACATCGTCCATGGTGATGCCATACCCGGCGTCGTTGAGATTCTTGACGATCTGGATGTTGCGCTCGTCCCGGCCCTCACGAAGCCACGCCAATCTTGCTTCAAGCGGACCCGGTTCGTCCTCGATGAAGTACACGAGCATGTGCATCTTCGTACCGTCGTGGTCGACGGAGAGTTCGACCCCTGGTACGAACCGGATGCCGTGAGATTCAGCGGCACGCCGTGCCTCACCGATCCCATCGAGGACATCGTGATCCACGAGAGCCATGGTGGCCACACCACTGGCGGCTGCCATCTCGACGAGACGTGTCGGGGACTCGGTCCCATCCGATCGGTTGGAGTGGAGATGAAGGTCGGTGAGTCCCCTCAACCGAAGAGGACCTTGAGCAGAATGAGTGCAATGGCGAAGATGACCGTGTACCCCGCGTAACGCTTGATGATGTCCATGCGTTGACGCTTGTAGTCGGCCTTCGCCTGCTCCTGCCGCTTCACTTCCCGGTTCGCCCTTTGCCGGGCACGCTTGTCCGTTGCCATGGCGCACAGATTACCGATTGACGCCAAATGATTCGCTTTGGACCCCACCGATGCGACCCTGCTCCCGTGGGTGATCACGATGGGGCCTGCCCATCGGATCATCAGTCTGCAGAATGACATCTCTCCCTACACTTGCTCGACATGGCCCTCGTCGTTCAGAAGTTCGGTGGTACCTCCGTTGCCGATGCCACGCGCATCCGGCATGTCGCGGGGCGTATCGTGGAAACCGTCACCTCGGGGAACGAAGTCGTCGTGGTGGTGAGCGCCATGGGGTCCCGCACCGATGAGCTGTTGGCCCTTGCCCAGGACGTCTCCCGAAACCCACATCCACGAGAGCTCGACATGCTCCTCACGGCCGGAGAGCGGGTCACGATGGCTCTCGTCGCGATGGCGATCGAGGATCTCCATGTTGCGGCAACGTCGCTCACGGGGTCCCAGGCAGGGATTTTCACGACCGGCCGCCACGGCCACGCCGAGATCGTCGAGATACGGGCAGACCGCGTCCGCAAGGCACTCGATGAGGGAAAAGTTCCCATCGTTGCCGGGTTTCAGGGCATTGACCCGGACTCGCGGGACGTCACGACCCTTGGTCGTGGCGGGTCGGACGCAACCGCCGTTGCGCTGGCTGCCGCACTGGGTGCTGACCGGTGCGAGGTGTACAAGGACGTCGATGGCGTGTTCACGGCCGACCCGAGACATGTCGTGAACGCCACGAAAATCGATGAGATCAGTTTCGATGAAATGCTTGAGCTCGCGTCCGCTGGGGCCGGTGTGCTGATGCCACGTTCCGTCGAGTTCGGAAGAAGATTCAGCATTCCCATCCATGTCAGATCGTCGTTTCACGACGGTGAAGGCACGTGGGTCAAGGAGGAGACCATGGAGCAGCCAGTCGTTCGGGGGATCACACACAACGAGTCCGAGGCCAAGTTGACGGTCTACCAGGTTCCTGACACACCCGGGGTTGCCGCGAGCCTGTTCGAGGCTCTTGCCGGTGCGGGGGTCAACGTTGACATGATCGTGCAGAACGTCGCTCGGGACGGATCAACCGACATCTCGTTCACCGTGCCCGAGGAGTTTGTCGATGTTGCATCGAAGGAGTCAGAGGCAGTGGCGACCGCCGTCAACGCGGGCGGGGTCACCATCGACCTTGACATCGCCAGGATCTCGGTCGTTGGTCTTGGGATGAAGACCGAATCGGGTGTTGCTGCACGCATGTTCCGTATCCTGTCGGATGAGGGCATCAACATCGAGATGATCTCGACTTCACCGATCAGGATCTCGTGTGTCGTTCGTTTGAACCGGGTTGGAGAAGCGGTGAAGGCTCTCCATGCTGGGCTTGGCCTGGATCGGCCGGCTTCCTGACAAAGGTCTCACGATGAAGACGTTCACAACACCACGGGTCGCCATTGTCGGTGCAACCGGCGCCGTCGGCACCACCATGCTCTCCATTCTCGACGAGCGCGGGTTCCCTGTCTCCGAGTTGCGGTTGATGGCCTCGGCAAAAAGTGCTGGGTCGGTGGTCTCCACCAAATGGGGGGACGTCGTGGTGGAGGACCTCGCGACGGCTGATCCCACCGGGATCGACATCGCACTGTTCTCAGCAGGTGGGAGCCG
>CAZULI010000063.1:0-8397 GCA_964621095.1 uncultured Acidimicrobiaceae bacterium
GAACCGCATGGTCACTCCCGCACACGGAACGCAGCAACGAGAAGCGCTGCGGTGTCCTTGGCGACCTGGTGTACCTGTCGGGCTGGATCGTCAGAGTTCATCACGATCTTGCCCCCCGTCATGATGATCTGTTCAATCATCATGCCGGCAAAGCGGGGTGGGTATGCGGTGAACATCCCCTGCATGACCCCTGCCCGGTAGATGTTTGCGAACTCGGATGCAAGCCCCTCGTGGGATTCAGCGATGTCGCGCTGGGCTTCGGGGCTGAGGCGGGGAACCTCGGTGTGAAGAATGAGACCCAGGTGGTCCGTCCCGACGAACTCCACCATGCGTGCGGCGAGTTGACCCAGGCGTTCATCCGGTGGGAGCTCGGCGTCGACCGAGGCAAGGATCTCCTGGGTGGTCTGGGGAAGATCCCGGCGAACCAGCTGCACGAGAAGGTCCTCCTTGGAGGAGAAGTGCTCATAGAACGTGGTGCGCCCAATACCGACCATCGAGGTGATGTCGGCGTGTGACATCTCGGCATACCCCACCTCGGCGATGAACTCGCGTGCTGCGTCAAGCATGGCGTCCCGCAGTTTGGTGGTGGCGACTCTTGTCCGCATCTGGGAAGCGTACCGACGAACCAATATCGGTGCTCCTCGAGTGGAAAAGCCGACAGAGCGTCGGAACCAATCGGCCATACCGTTACGGGTATGACACGGCGCATCCCCCTGCTCCTCAGCGTTCTCGGATTGGTGTTGGCGGCATGTTCGACCGCTTCGAATGATCCGACGACAACCGTACCAACCCCACCAGAGACCTCCACCTTCGTTGGTGTGGATGGCGTCGAGAGTGACATATCTGACACATCACGGCTCGTGGTGCTCAACGGTGACCTGGTGGAGGTGATCTTCGCCCTTGGTGCAGGCGACCGGATCGTCGGGCGTGACCTGACCACGACGTACCCCCTCGAAGCGGTCGACATCCCCGACGTCGGATTGGGGAGAAAACTCAACGCTGAAGCGGTCATCGGTCTGGCTCCGACCCTTGTCATCTGCGACACCCAGATCGAGCCTCAGTCCGCGATCGATCAGATCCGTCAGGCGGGCATCCCTGTGGTGATCCTTCAGGTCCAGGCAACCCTTGAGGGGGTGAGCCGCAAGATCTCAACCGTTGCCGAGATCCTGGATCTCGAAGAGGAGGGGGACGTGCTCAAGGCCTCCGTCGAGGCTGACATCCAGGAAGCGCTCGACCTCGCCGAGGGTGCGACCGAGACCCCACGGGTCGCCTACATGTATGTGCGGGGTCCTGAAGTCCTCCTGATGTTCGGCAACGGCATGCCAACCCACTTTCTCATCGAAGCGGCCAAAGGGATCGACGCGTTCGGCGACACCGGTGTCACCTTTGCCGCAGTCCTTGATGCTGAGGTGCTCGTGGCTGCCAGCCCTGACGTGTTGATCACCCCCATCGCGGGGTTTGACCTGATCGGTGGCATGGACGCGTTCCTCGCCCTGCCGGGCGTCATGGGAACACCTGCCGGGGTCGCTGGCAGGGTGATCACCTACGACGAGGCGATCTTCCTTGGCATGGGTCCAAGAACCGGGGAGGCACTCATGCAACTGGTTCTCGACCTCCACCCCGAGTTGACCGCTCCGTGACGTTGTCTCGATCAACCACATCCATCCTCGTGGTGGGGCTGGTGTCCGTTGCACTTGCCGTCATCGTCTCGGTGAGTGTCGGCTCGGTCTCGGTTGCGATCTCGGACACGATCAAGGTTCTGGCCGACCACCTCCTCCCGCTTGACCTTGATGTCTCCCCCCAAGTGGACGCCATCATCTGGAACATTCGGATGCCAAGGGTCCTCGTCGCCCTCCTCGCCGGCATGATGCTCGGACTCGCCGGAACGGTCCTCCAGGGGTCGCTCAAGAACCCAATCGCCGACGCACAACTCGTCGGACTTTCCTCGACAGCCGCCGTCGGGGCCCTGCTCGGGTTCTGGCTCGGGTATGCGTCAGCCGGACCGACCGTCGCCGTGGTGGCGGGCGCCGTGGCGGGTATGAGCGGGGCACTCGGGGTCCGGTGGTTCTCCCACCAGGTGGGAGGCGACCCAAGCCGGTTCATCCTCGTGGGGATCGGGTTCGGGCTGGGTCTGGGGGCCCTCGTCGCTGCTGCATCCATCGCGATCCACGATCCCCGGATCCCTGACGTCACGTTCTGGTTCTTCGGAGGACTCAGCGCTGCCACGTGGCCCGTCGTTGGCGCACTTGCGATCGCCACGGTGATCGTCATCGGGGGACTCATGCCGTTTGCACGCCGTCTTGACGTTCTCAGCCTCGGTCACGAATCCGCGCGCCATGTGGGGGTTGATGTCTCCTCGACGTTGTTCATGGTGCTTGCGCTCGTCGGACTGGGGGTCGGTGCGACCGTGGGAGCTGGTGGTGTCATCGGGTTTGTTGGCTTGATCACAGGACGGATCGCGCCACGCGTCGTCGGGCCACATCACCGGGGAACACTCCCGGCGTCAGCGTTCATCGGTGGACTGCTCATGGTCATCGCCGACGTCGTCGGCAGGGTCGGCGGACGGGGATTCGAGGTACCCATCGGGTTGATCACGACCACGTTCGGGGGTGCCTACCTGGTCTGGATCATCGCCAGAAACAGGATCCCGGTATGAACCGTGTCGTTGTTCGTGACCTCACCGTGTCACTCGACGGACGTGAGGTGCTCTCCCAAGTGGATCTCAGCATTGGCAGCGGAGAGTTCGTCGCGATCGTGGGACCGAATGGTTCGGGCAAGTCGACCCTGCTCCGAGCCATGGCTGGAAGCATCACGCCAGGGCGGGGAACGGTCGAGATCGACGGTGCCCCGATCTCACGCATGAACCCTCGCAGCGCCGCCGCCGCCCGCTCCTACCTCCCCCAGGAGCACGTCACCGACATCGGGTTCAACGTCTCAACGGTCGTCGGGTTCGGTGCATTCATCAGCGAGGGGATCGATGAGTCCCATGATCGTGTCCAACGGGCGATGACCCGTGTCGGTGTCAGCGAAGTCGCCCACCGACCGTTCCAGGCGCTCTCAGGCGGTGAACAGCGCAGAGTCACCATCGCCCGCGTCCTGTGTCAGGCCGCACCCGTGGTACTGCTCGACGAACCGACCGACAGCCTCGATCTCGGACACGCCGATCTCGTGATGGCAGCAGCCGCCGAGGAGGCTTCGTCAGGACGCATCGTCATCACCTCGAGCCACGACCTCAACGTTGCTGCAAAATATGCAACCTCGATGGTGCTCCTCCACAAGGGGAGGATCATCAGGGCCGGGTCACCGGCAGACGTCCTCGACGCTGACCTGCTCTCAGAGATCTACGCCATCGGGGTCACGGTCATCCCGCACCCCGAGACCGGTCTCCCGATCGTCATCAGATGATCCGGGGCGACTCCGTCCCCGGTTACTGAACACCCTGGAGCTGACCACCGATACGGGGAATGTCGGCGTAACCGTCGGGTGTTGCTCGCGTGACCACGTCAGCGAGGAGCGGCGCATCGACCCAGCGTTCGGTCAGGAACTCGGGATACACGGGCAGTCTCGGACGAAGGGTGAACCCACCCTCCGTGGTCACCGATTCGAGCCGCTCGAGGGCAGGCCACGGTGCCTCCGGATTGACCCAGTCGATGGTGAGCGGGCTGACCCCACCCCAATCGTTGATTCCCGCGTCGAGATAGACGGAGAAGTCCTCAGTGAGGTTCGGAGGAACCTGCAGGTTCGCCTCCGCGCCAAGGATCCACCGCGCCAAGGCGACGATCCGAACAAAATACGGCACGGTCGGCTCCGGACTGAACCGCATACGGGTATCAGCCTTGGCTCGGAAGTTCTGGATGATGAACTCCTGGATGTGGCCGAACTCGGATGCGAGATCCCGCAACGCAAAGAGGCTGTCGACCACCTCGCTGGGCGTCTCCCCGATCCCGACGAGAATGCCGGTGGTGAACGGCACGGACTGACGCCCGGCCTCCCTGATGGTCTCAACCCGCACGGCAGGCACCTTGTCAGGGCAGTTGTGGTGGGGCATCCCTGGTTCGGTCAGACGATCCGAGATGTTCTCGAGCATCAACCCCATCGAAACGTTGGTTGGTCGCAGGCGTGCGATCTCGTCCTTCGACATGACCCCGGGATTCGCGTGAGGGAACAGGCCGGTCTCGGCACGGATGAGCTCAGCCATCCTGGCCACGTACTCGATCGTTGATGCTGCCCCCTGGCTCTCAAGGAACTCACGCGCCTGGTGCCACTTCGCCTCGGGACGGTCGCCGAGGGTCAGGAGCGCTTCAGTGCATCCAAGTTCGTCCCCGGCGGTGACGATGGCGAGCACATCGTCAGGGGTCAGGTACTCCCCACCGTTTCCCGGGGGTTTGACAAACGTGCAGTACGCACACGAATCGCGACACAACGTGGTGACCGGTACGAACACTTTCCGTGAATACGTGATGGTTCGTCCGTGGCCCTCGTCCCGCAGATGGATGGCGGTCGCCATGAGGTCACGCGGGTCAGATGAGGGGTCAAGGAGCCGTACGGCAAGATCTGGTTCGGGTACTCCCAACACCGGGACAAGGTATCACGGCTTGCGTGCATCAGATGCGACATCGGTGACCGAAGTACCCTCCGAACATGCTTCGATCGATACCCGCGGTCGTGATGGCGGCCCTCCTGGTCAGCGCTTGTTCGTCGTCCACGTTGGACTCGTCAACCCTTGCCCCGACGACCGTGCCGGCAACGACAACCTCGACGGCGCCTCCATCTGACGAGATCTGCAAAATCGGCGATCTCCGGTTCGGAGCTGAAGGCCTGGTCGCCGCGCTCGGTGAGGATGTTGGCGATGCCACAACGATCTCGACGATCCGTTGGGAGGGTTCTGCGACGTGCGAGCGCATCACGGTCAGATTCGCAGCGGACTCGGGCGCCCCCGCAAGCTCGCTGGGGCCGACCGGAGTCTCGGTCATCGCGTACGCAGGCATTGTTCGCGTGGCGCTCCCCGAGGAAGTCACCATGACCGCGATTGCCGACATGATCACTGATGGTGATCTCGCACAACGCATCTTTGTTGTGCGGGATGACCAGCAACGGCTCAGCATCGAGATCCACACCGACTCTGACCACACCCTGGCGGCCCGAGCGTCAACAACCTCCTCCCCCTTCACACTGATCATCGACATGATTGATCTGGAGTCGGACACCGTCAGAGCAGGTCCCACCACCTCGCCAACGGCAATCGTCGTGACGCCGTCACCCGGGCCAACGATCTACCCGTTCTCCGTCGAGGGGTACGCCGCTCCCGGCCTGACGGAGCTCCATGTCGAGATCCGGAGCGATGGCAGTCTCGTCGGACATCGATCCATCAAGCTTGAAGGGTGGTCCGACACGTGGCAGGCGTACAAGACCGTGGTCCCCGACGGTCCCTCGGGCATGGTGGACATCTATGTCGGGACGTATGGACCCGAGGGTGAACAGGACGTCGGCGCAACCGTGACCGTCGACCTCCCGTGAGGCATGCATCCTCCGGCGTCATCGACGACGGAACCGCCACCCTCACATGTTTCTGCGGTACCGCCCACCCACGGCAAACAACGCCTCCGAGAGTTGCCCGAGGGAGCACACCTTGGTGGCGTCCATGAGGGCTGCAAAGATGTTCCCTCCTCCAAGGGCGGCAGACTGAAGATCCTGGAGCGCCAACGCGGAGGCGTCTCGTTCGCGTTCATGGAGCGCGTTCATGTCGGCAATGATCTGGTTCTTGTCCTCGTCGTCTGAGCGGATCACCTCAGACGGGGTGACGAACGGCGACCCCTCGGAAGAGAGGAACGTGTTGACGCCGACGATCGGGAGTCTCCCACTGTCCTTGAGCCGTTCGTACTTCAGGGACTCCTCCTGAACCTTTGATCGTTGATACATCGACTCCATCGCTCCGAGAACACCGCCACGATCGGAGATCCGATCGAACTCTGCGAGGACGGCCTCCTCGACCAGGTCGGTCAGCCGCTCGATAATGAACGATCCCTGGGTTGGGTTCTCGTTCTTGGCAAGACCGAGCTCACGGTTGATGATGAGCTGAATTGCAAGCGCCCTCCGTACGGAATCCTCCGTTGGTGTCGTCACCGCCTCGTCATACGCGTTCGTGTGCAGGGAGTTGCAGTTGTCGTACACCGCGTACAGGGCCTGGAGCGTCGTGCGTATGTCATTGAACTCGATCTCCTGGGCATGGAGAGACCGACCCGAGGTCTGAATGTGATACTTGAGTCTCTGACTCCGATCTGAACCGCCGTACACGTCACGCATCGCTTTGGCCCAGATGCGCCGAGCGACTCGGCCAATGACGGCGTACTCGGGATCCACACCGTTGGAGAAAAAGAAACTCAGATGCGGGGCGAACGCATCGATCTCCATGCCGCGTGCCAGGTAGTACTCGACGAAGGTGAAGCCGTTGGCAAGCGTGAAGGCAAGCTGGGAGATGGGGTTGGCACCAGCCTCAGCCATGTGATACCCGGAGATGGAGACGGAGTAGAAGTTCCTGATGTCGTGCTCGATGAAATACTCCTGGATGTCCCCCTGCATCCCGAGGGCGAACTCGGTCGAGAAGATGCACGTGTTCTGAGCCTGGTCCTCCTTGAGGATGTCTGCCCGGATCGTCCCCCTCACCGCGGTGAGGGTCTCAGCCTTGATGCGGGCGTACGTCTCGGCATCGAGGACATCGGATCCGCTGACACCGAGCAGCATGAGTCCGGAGCCGTCATGACCCGGTGGAAGGTCGCCGTGGTACTGGGGGCGCTCGATCCCCCGGTCGGCAAACCGTGCCCTGATGACCGCCTCGACGTCATCGCCGAGACCATGTTCGTTGATGTGGCGCTCACACGCCTGATCGATGGCGGTGTTGAGGAAGAACGCGAGCATCATCGGGGCCGGACCGTTGATCGTCATCGAGACCGACGTTGTTGGGTCACACAGGTCGAAGCCGGAGTAGAGCTTCTTGGCGTCGTCGAGGGTCGGTACCGACACCCCCGAGTTTCCAACCTTGCCATAAATGTCGGGACGAGGATCCGGATCATGCCCGTAGAGGGTCACGGAGTCGAACGCGGTCGACAGGCGGGTGGCAGGCATGCCCGCGGCGAGATAATGGAACCGTCGGTTCGTCTCTTCGGGGCTGCCCTGGCCCGCAAACATCCTGGTCGGGTCCTCCGCCTGGCGCTTGAACGGAAAGACCCCAGCCGTGTAGGGGAACCGGCCAGGCAGATTCTCCTGCCGCAGCCAGGCGACGCGATCACCCCAGCCGATCATGTCGGGATGGATGACCTTGGGGAACACCGTTCCCGAGAGGCTCTCGACCGTGTTGTCGACCTCGATTGTGCGATCCCTGACCTCGTAGGACACGGTGTCCCCTGCGTACGCAGCAACGGTGGCGTCCCATGCCCCCAACTGCGCCGCCAGGTCATCGGGCAGCGGTTCGATGTGCGGGGCATGGAAGTCCGGAGTCAAGGCAGTGACGCGATCGACCGCCTCAAGGTTGGCAGCCATCTCGGCGAGTCGCGCCGTCTCGGCGTTGTACCCCCGAATGGTGGATGCGATCTCAGCGAGGTACCTGGTCCGTGAGCGTGGAATCAGGGGTTCGGTGTTCGTGGTACCCGATCGGTGTTCGAACGGCCCGAGCGTGCCAGGGAAATCAGCCTCAACCTTTGTGATGATGGCTTCGTACACCTGCTGGGTTCCTGCGTCATTGAAGCGTGACGCGACCGTCGCAAAAATCGGGAGGTCGGCATCGTTGGCGTCGAAGAGCTTGAAATTTCGTTTGTACTGTTTTCTCACATCACGCAGTGCATCAGCGGCACCCAAGCGGTCAGCCTTGTTGATCACGATGACATCGGCGTAGTCGAGCATGTCAATCTTCTCGAGTTGGGTTGCTGCTCCGTACTCGGGGGTCATGACGTAGACCGAGATGTCAGAGACATCCACGATCTGGGTGTCGGACTGACCGATCCCTGAGGTTTCCAGGAAGATCAGGTCAAACCCGGCTGTCTTTGCAATGGCTACCGCGTCCGTGACGTGAGGGGAGACCGACAAGTTGGCATGGCGGGTTGCCAGGGATCGCATGTAACAGTTGGCACCCTCAACAGCGTTCATGCGGATCCGATCACCAAGGAGGGCACCTCCGGACCGGCGACGGGAGGGATCAACCGAGATGATCGCGACCCTGCTCGTTGGGAAGTCCCGCTGGAACCTCAGAACCAACTCGTCAAGGATCGATGACTTCCCCGAACCTCCAGTCCCGGTGAGGCCGACCACCGGCACCGGGCGGTTCGCTGCTCGACTCCGGACCGCATCGAGGAGGTCCGAGTCGGCGTCCGAGTCGTTCTCGGCAATCGTGATCGCCCGTGCCAC
>CAZULI010000064.1:0-6219 GCA_964621095.1 uncultured Acidimicrobiaceae bacterium
GATCAGGAGTACTGGGGGAGACCGGTACCGGGGTTTGGTGACCCGAACGCCCGCATCGTTGTCGTTGGCCTCGCCCCCGCCGCCCATGGGGGGAACCGCACCGGCCGTATGTTCACCGGTGATCGGTCAGGGGACTGGCTCTACCGCACGCTTCATACGGTCGGGTTGGCGAATCAACCGGAGTCGGTGTCCCGGGATGACGGGCTTGAACTTTCCGGGGTGTGGATCACCTCACCGGTGAAATGCGCCCCGCCGCAGAACAAACCCACGCCAGAGGAGCTTCACAACTGCTCCCCTTGGTTCGATGCCGAACTCGCGCTCCTGCCACATGCCCGGGTGTTCATCGTTCTCGGCCAGTACGGGTACCACGCACTCTGGAACCATTTCAAGAGAACCGGTCGTCAGCTCCCCACGCCCCGCCCGAAGTTCCGCCACGGTCTTGAGGTCGATCTGGGCGACGTCACGATCCTCGCAAGTTTCCACGTCTCCCAGCGCAACACGTTCACGGGAACGTTGACCGAGCCGATGCTTGACGCGATTTTTGATCGCGGCAGAACCCTCGCTGGGATCACGGGCGCCCCCTGACGAACGGCCACCCTGGCGGCCGGAACCATTCGGGGCGACGTGTCCCGTAATACCCCTACCAACGTGTTGTTAATGGGGGAGTTGGAACGTTGGTTGGAGTATCCTTGGCGTACTCCACGAAGGATTTGATGTGACAACACCCACCATTTCCGATACCGGTGATCCCGCCTGGCTGGCCATGCGTCGGTCCGATGCGGTCCGCAGGCTTGATGATCTCACCATGCCTTCCGAGCGGGAGGAGATCTGGCGGTATCTGAATCTTGACTTTGATCCTGTGTTTGACTCGGCTCCGTCCGAGCCAGGGACACCAGCCAGCGCCGACGACCTCATCTCGACGTGGACCGGGAACGTCGTGTCCGTTGTTGACGGATTTGTCGTCGGCAACGGTGCCGCAACGGTGAGCTCGGTGCCGGAACCAACGGACATGGGCGTCGGTGCAGATTTGTTCACAACCGCGTACGACGCGTTTGCCCCCGGAGCCGTCCTCATCGATGGTGATCTCCTGACGGAGGACGTCCTGGTGGACCTCCAGACAACGGGGACGGGAACGACGTTCCCCGGTGTCCATGTGGAGGTTCCAGCCGGATCCGAGAGCTCCGTCGTCGTGCGATACCGCTCCGCGACCGATGCCGGTGCGGTGGTGGTACCGCGGCTCACCGTCAACGTCGGTGACAACGCCAGGCTTGCCATCACGGTGATCCAGGACTGGAACTATCAGACCCGAGCGTTGGGCCGAGCAGTCATCAATCTTGGGCGTGATGCGGGGTTGACGTTTTCTGAGATTGGTCTTGGCGCCAAGCTCGGTCGTTTGCACCTTGATGTGAACTTCATCGGGAACGGCTCGTGGGCACGCATCTACGGTGTGTACTTCGGTGAGGATGACCAAACCCTCGATTACCGCTATTTCATGAATCACATCGGCACCAACACGCGGTCGGACATGTTCCTCAAGGGTGCCGTTGAGGACCAAGCCCTCTCCGTGTTCACCGGGCTGATCCGGATCGAGACGACCGGGGTCAAGACCGAAGCGTTCCAGACGAACCGCAACCTGATTCTCTCCCAGGGTGCGTCAGCCCAGTCGGTCCCGAATCTCGAGATTCTCGCAAACGATGTCAAGTGTGGACACGGCTCAAGCGTCGGCCCCCTCGATGAGGACCAGCGGTACTACCTCATGAGCCGAGGACTCAAACCGGGTGTGGCAGACCGACTCCAGGTTCGGGGGTTCTTTGAGGAGACGATCAGCCAGATCCCTCACGTGGAGCTCCTGCCGTGGGTCCGTGATCGCATCAACACGAAGTACATCACTGCTCAGGAGGAGGGTCGCGTATGAGTCGCCATTCCATTGGGAGACTTGACGCGTTCCCAGAAGGCTCCGGGACCAAGCTCACGGTTGGATCCGTCACGGTGGCGTGCTTCAAAGTCGACAACTGTGTGTACGCCATCGCGGATCGCTGCAGCCACATGGAGGCATCGCTCTCGGCGGGGGTGTTGTACGGGTATGAGATCGAGTGTCCCCGTCACGGCGCCGAGTTCGACATCAGAACGGGTGCCGTGCTCTCATTGCCGGCGACCAAGCCCGTTGCTTCCTACAAGACCGAGATCACTGATGGCGAAGTGTTTCTCACCCTAGAAGACGAGGCCAACGATGAGTAACGCCCTTGAAGTGACGAACCTGCAGGCATCGATCGGGGACATTGAGATCCTCCGTGGCGTCAACCTCGCCGTTCCCTTCGGGGAGGTCCATGCGGTGATGGGTCCGAACGGTTCCGGCAAGTCGACGTTGTGTCACGTGCTGATGGGCAAGACCGAGTACACCGCTTCTGGAGACGCCGCCGTTGGTGGCGTCGACATCATGGGGATGACCGTTGACGAGCGTGCACGAGCAGGTCTGTTTGAGGCGTTCCAGTACCCAACAGAGGTCCCCGGCGTCACGTTGGACGACCTCACCGAGGCCATGGCGACGTCGAACCCTGATGACGATGGGTATGCAGCTCGAGAGCAGGCGACGACCAAGACGCTGTCGATGGAACCGTTCCGTAAGCGCTTCGTCAACGTCGGCCTCTCCGGTGGTGAGAAGAAGCGGTCCGAGATGTATCTGCTGGGTGTCGCAAAGCCGAAGATGGCGATCCTCGACGAGATCGACTCGGGGCTTGACATTGACGCGGTGCGTGAAGTCGCGGCCATGGTGGAAGCCATGCGTGGCGACGATCTTGGCATCCTCATCATCACGCACTACAGCCGGATCCTGCGCTACATGGACGTTGACAAGGTCCACGTCATGGTCAACGGAAAGATCGTCCAAAGTGGCGGCCCCGAAGTGGCTGAACAGCTCGAGTCCGGCGGGTACGCAGAACTCCTGGCAGCATCCCGCTGACACCTCAGGTACGTAGCGCTCCTCATACGCCGTAGCGATCCCCGCGGTTGATCGGGGTTCCGCGACGCTCTTTTTCAGACATCGTTTCAGACATTCGGGTCCTGACTGGTACCTTGGGCGGCATGGATGCCGACGTTGGAGCACTCGGACGGTTGATCGCAAACGCTCACGCGATCCTGATTCTGACCGGTGCCGGGATCTCAACAGCGAGTGGGATACCAGATTTCCGTGGACCCAACGGGGTATGGACGACGGATCGTCCGGTGTACTTCGATGAGTTTCTCGCAAGTGAGGAGCACCGGCGTGTGTACTGGGATCAGAAGGTGCGGGCCGCTGCTGCGTTCCGGGGCGCCAAACCCAACGAAGTCCACACGGCGTGCTTCGCCCTTGAGCGCGCTGGCAGGATCGAGCTGATCGTCACCCAGAACATTGATGGCCTGCACTCGGATGCAGGGACTTCGCCTGCCAAGCTGGTTGAGATCCACGGCACCGGGAGGGAGGCGGCTTGTCTGTCCTGTCACGCCCGTACGCCGATCGAACCGCATCTTGACGTATACGTGCAAACGGGGGTCGTGCCGATCTGTGTCGGGTGCGGTGGTCTCCTCAAGCCAGCGACGATCAGTTTCGGGCAGTCCCTTGACCCGATGTCGCTCCATCGTGCCAGGGAGGCAGCCCAGCGGTGTGACCTCGTCATTGCACTCGGATCCACCCTCTCGGTGTATCCCGCAGCCGAGATCCCGTACGAACCGACCCGTCGCGGCGTGCCGTACGTGATCGTCAACCAAGGGGAGACGGAACATGATGACTGGCCGACCGTGACCCTGCGCATCGACGGTGACGTGACCTCGGTGTTTCCTGAGGCAGTGGCGTCCATCGCGGTGGGCTGAGCCGACGCCGCAGCGTCTCACTATCGTTTGGAGTAGACACAAACCGAGGAGACAACGATGCGGATCGAACGGGATTCGATGGGTGAGGTGGCGGTACCTGAGGGTGCATACTACGGGGCCTCCACACAGCGGGCGGTTGAGAACTTTCCGATTTCCAACCTGCGTTTTGGACGAACGTTCATCTGGGCCCTGGGGGTGCTCAAGGCGGCTGCGGCGGAGACCAATCTGGCCCTCAACACCATCACCGAGGACCAGTGTGGCGCCATCGTGGCGGCGGCCGAAGAGGTCATTGCAGGAACGTTTGATGACCAGTTCGTCCTTGATATTTTTCAGACGGGGTCGGGAACCTCGACGAACATGAACGCAAACGAGGTGATCGCCAACCGTGCGACCGAGATCCTCGGGGGCGAGCTTGGCTCCAAACTCATCCACCCCAACGATCATGTGAACGCCAGTCAGTCCTCCAACGACACCATCCCAACCGCCATCCACGTCGCGGCGGTTGCCGGGATCGAGCAGCATCTTCTTCCCGCGCTTGATGCCCTTGCCGGGTCATTGCGGGCAAAGGCGGTCGAGTTCGACGATGTTCTCAAGTCAGGACGTACCCATCTCATGGATGCAACACCCGTGAGACTCGGTCAGGAGTTCAGCGGGTACGCAACCCAGGTCAGCAACGGTGCGGCCCGTATCCGAGCGATCCTCCCCGAACTTCACGAGCTGGCCCTTGGCGGAACCGCGGTCGGCACCGGGATCAACGCACCGGAAGGGTTTGCATCAGGAACCATCGCCCGCATGGCCGAGCGGTCCGGGTATCCGTTCGTTGAAGCGGAGAACCACTTTGAGGCCCAAGCGGCCAAGGACGCCGTGGTCAACGCTTCGGGCGCCCTCAAGACGGTTGCGGTGTCGCTCTTCAAGATCGCCAACGATCTTCGGTGGCTCTCGAGTGGCCCACGGACAGGACTCGCTGAGATCACCCTCCCCTCACTCCAGCCGGGGTCCTCGATCATGCCGGGCAAGGTGAACCCAGTCATCGCCGAGATGATGATGCAGGTTGCCAGTCAGGTGATCGGCAACGACGCCGCCATCACGTGGGGGGGCGCGAACGGCAACTTCGAGCTCAACGTCATGATGCCGCTCATGGCTCACAACATCCTCGAATCGATCGATCTGCTCGCTTCGTCGTCACAGGTGATGAAAGAGAAGATGGTCGACGGCATCCAGGCCAACGCAGAGCGTGCCGAATGGCTTCTCGAGCAGAACGTCATCATCATCACCGCTCTGGTGCCGGTGATCGGGTACGACAAGTCGGCTGAGATCGCCAAGAAGGCGTTTGCCGAAGGGCGCGGTGTCAGGGAAGTCGCTCTTGAACTCTCCGGCCTCCCGGCGGAGGAACTTGATGCAGCGTTGAACCTGCGGGCGATGACCGAGGGTGGTGTCGTCGACTGAGGTCGGAGGCGTGACCATGGGCGGGAACGATGTTGATCTGATGGAGGGGTTCCTCTTCACCGATCAATACCAGCTCTCGATGGCCCAGTTGTACTGGAAACAGGGGTTCTCGGACATGAGGGCCCAGTTCGACTACTTCTTCCGACGCTACCCCGATTACGGGGAGCACCAGGCAGGGTACGCGATCACGGCAGGGCTCGGCTGGCTCGTCGACTGGCTCAGCACAACCAAGGTGACCAACGCTGACATCGAGGCGCTGGCCAGCCAGAGGAATCCACGTGGCGAACCGCGCTTTGACGAAGGGTTCCTCGCATGGCTTGCCGACAACGGCGACTTCAGCGCGCTGACGGTTCGGGCCATTGCCGAGGGGCGGGTCGTCCATGCCGCGGAACCGATCGCCATTGTCGAGGGGCCAATGGCGCTTGCACAGATCGTCGAGACCGCGTTCCTCAACCATCTCAACTACCAGACCCTCATCGCCACCAAGGCGTCCCGAGTCGTTGAACAGGCACGAGGGGGGAAGGTGCTCGAGTTCGGCATGCGGCGTGGGCCGGGGGTCGGGACGAACGCCGGAACCCGCGCGTCGCTCATCGGTGGGGTCAACGGCAGCTCCAACGTCGGTGTCTCACATGTGCTCGGAGCCGACCCGCAAGGAACGCACGCACACTCGATGGTGCAACTGTTCATGGCTGCGGGGGAGGGGGAGCTCGGTGCGTTTCGTGCCTACGCGAAGGTCTACCCCGACGAGTGTCTCCTGCTGGTCGACACGATTGACACGCTCGGGAGCGGTATCCCGAATGCGATCACGGTGTTCGAGGAACTCCGGGCCAACGGGCATACACCGTTGGGGGTCCGCCTTGACTCGGGTGACCTCGCCCACCTCGCCGTGCGATCCGCAAAGATGCTTGACGACGCCGGTTTTCCCGC
>CAZULI010000064.1:6229-8154 GCA_964621095.1 uncultured Acidimicrobiaceae bacterium
CGTCAGCATCGTGCTGTCATCGGACCTTGATGAGCTGGCGATGTGGCAGATCCGTGAACAGATCGAGCTCGAGGCCCCCACGTACGGGCTTGATCCCGCAGATGTGATCGGGAGACTCATGTACGGGGTCGGGACCCGTCTCGTCACCTCGCATGGGTATCCGGCGCTTGGTGGGGTGTACAAACTGGTCGCGATCCGTCCGGATGATGGGTGGAAGGCGGCGATCAAGTTCTCCGACACACCAGAGAAGATGCCGATCCCCGGGGCCAAGACCCTCTGGCGGGTGTACGACCGGCGTGGACTCGCAACGGCGGATGTGGTCGCATCCGATGACGAGACGTTGGCGCCAGGTGAACCTCTCGTGGTCCATCATCCGTTCCATCACGACGTCTCCCGCACCTTCAGAGCCGGTGAGATCCTCGAGGTCGAAGCGCTCCACCATGTCGTGTTTGCCGATGGTGCAGCCCGGATGGAGACAGAACCCCTCGATGTGATGCGGGAGAGACGTGCCCACGATCTTGCACGACTCGACATCGGGGTGCGCAGGTTGGTGAACCCCCACCGCTACCACGTGTCAGTGACGTCAGCGGTCCACGACACCCAGATGCGGTTGATCAACGACTTCCGTTCCTGACCGGGTGGTCAGGGGTTGGTTCACGCTCTAGGCGACCGTGCACCCTGCCTGCACCATCGCCGCAACCGCCCGCGCACCGTCACCCGCAAGAAGGTTGACAGCGCCGATGCCGTCAGCAAGGACGGTGGTGTCGAACCCAAGGGTCGCACCGTCGATCGCCGTGGCCTTCACGCAGTAGTCCGTGGCGAGACCCACGACAACGATCTGTGTGATCCCCGCATCATCAAGGAGGGCACGCAGCTCGGTTGGGGTCTCCACCCCCGATACAGGATCCCGCACCGTGAACCCCGAGTAGCCGTCCTCCCCCTCGACACCCTTGCGGATGACGGGTCCGGATGCGACCAGATCGGGATGGAACTCAGCACCCCAGGTGCCGTTGATGCAGTGCTCGGGCCAGAGACCACCCGATGACGCAAAATGTGGGGTCACCTCCGGATGCCAGTCCTGGGTTCGGACCACCATCGCCCCTGCGTCGACCGCCTCTGCGATGGTCGTGTTGATGAACGGGAGCACATCGGGAGCCGTCGGAACGAACAACGTCCCTTGAGGATCAGCGAAATCGTTCTGGACATCGACGACGATGAGGGCCGTGGTCGGTGAGAACCGAGTCATAGCTGGGATGGTGCCTGTGACGCTGCCTGGGAGAGGGCGTCGCTGAGCGTGACCCAGGCGAGGTCTGCGCACTTGATGCGAACGGGAAACTTCCGGACCCCCTGAAGCGCCTCAAGATCACCAAGCACGGATCCTGGGCGGTCCTCATCAACGGGGTTCGGGCCCTCCTCGATCGACATCATCGTCCGGAACTTGTGGGAGATCTCTCTGATCTCGTCGATTGGCTTGCCGACAATGGCGTCCATCATCATCGACCCGGACGCCTGTGAGATCGAGCAACCCTGACCGTCCATGGCGGCATCGACGATGACGCCGTCCTCGACGCGGATGTCAAGAAAGAACTCGTCGCCACATGACGGGTTCAGCCCCTCGGCATGGATGTGGTCCCCGTCGAGGGTTCCTCTCCGGCGGGGGTTGCGGTAATGATCGAGGATGACACCTCGGTAGAGCTCGTCTAGATCTGCCATTGTTGTTTCCTACGCTGTCGTGCTTCCAAGATTACTGGTGCCGCAAGAGCCCCTGCCCGGTGTGCCGATGGCGCATCGGACGTCACGCCAACCCGAAAACGGTTCTTGCCGTGTGGAGCGATTCGACGAGACGATCGACCTCATCGGTCGTGTTGTAGAGATAGAAGGAAGCCCTGGCGGTTGCGGCGACGCCGAAATACTTCATGAGCGGC
>CAZULI010000065.1:0-8063 GCA_964621095.1 uncultured Acidimicrobiaceae bacterium
TCCTCCGAGAGGTGCTCTCTGTCTGACGCCGACGGTTCATGGGATGACATCGCGGCGTGGTGGTCGGAGGAGTCTGCCGACGACCCGGTGTATGACGCTGACGTCCACCCCCTCTACCGGGAGCTCACCGAGGGGTTGACCGGCACCGTGGCGGATCTCGGATGCGGGAACGGCCAGGCCATGGGGTTCACCGGACCAGGAACGATCGGGGTTGACCTCTCGATGGAGTTGCTTCGGGAAGCCAACCAGATCGGCCCGACGGTACGGCTCCGCCTCCCGTCCCTTGCCTGCTTTGCGGACAACGCGTTCGACCACGCCGCATCGATCTATCTGCTTGATCTCATCGAGGACGACGCAACGTTCTTCACCGAGACGGCCCGGACGGTGAAACCCGGCGGGTCGCTGGTGGTCGTGATGAATCACCCGGTGTTTCTCGCGCCGGGGTCGGGTCCGTTCGCTGATCCCGACATGGAGATCTTCTGGCGCTGGGGCGCGTACTTCCGCACCGGGTCATCGCTCGAACCGGCAGGGCACCGGACCGTTGCGTTCTACCACCGGCCGCTCGACGCCCTCCTCAACCAGGCAGCCGACGCTGGCTGGTCGCTCCAGCGCATGCACGAACGCCCGCTGAGCCCCCAGGTGCTTGCCACCTACCCCGAGTTCGTCGGCCAGGACACGATCCCACGCCTCCTCGGGGTACGTTGGGTCAACCAGTTCGGCCGGTGAGTTCCGCCTCCTGGGGACTGCGAACGGGTCAGGGAACGCTCGGTAAGCTCTGATCATGCTCACCCGACCCGCCCCAGCAACGGTTCCCGACGGCCCCGGTGTGTACATGTTCCGGGATGAGCACAGCCGACCCCTCTATGTGGGGAAGGCGAAATCCCTTCGGAAACGCACCTCGAACTACTTTCGTCAGGACCTCCCGCCCCGCACACGCATGATGGTGGACCACGCCGCCGACCTTGAGTGGATCGTGACCGATTCCGAGCTGGCGGCGCTGATGCTCGAGTTCTCCCTGGTCCAGGAGTACCAGCCCCTCTTCAACGTGCGCCTCAAGGACGACAAATCGTTCCCGTACCTCGCGATCACCCGCGAGGACGAATGGCCCCGAGCACTCGTCATGCGGGGCAACAAGAAGAAAGGGGTCGAGTATTTCGGCCCTTACGCGAGGGCGTACTCGATCCGCCAGACCCTTGACGGCTTGTTGCGCACGTTCCCGGTTCGCACCTGCACCGACGCCAAATACCGCAGGCACGAGGCGTCGGGGCGGCCGTGTCTGCTCTACCACATCCAGAAGTGCAGCGCCCCCTGTGTGGGGGAGGTGACCCAGGAGGAGTACCGCGAACACCTCGATGGCCTCGCCTCGTTCCTCAACGGGCACTCGGACGAGTTGATCAAGGACGTCGAGACCGCCATGGTCGAAGCCGCGTCCCACCAGGAGTTCGAGAAAGCGGCACGGCTGCGGGACCAGGCCGCTGCGATGCGCACCGCCCTTGAGCGGCAGGAACTCGTCACCGAGACCCGGGACAACCTCGACCTGATCGCGTTCGATGAGGACGACCTCGAGTTCGTGCTGGTGGTGCTCAACGTCCGCAACGGACGGGTGACGGGGCGCAAGACGACCGTGGTTGACCGGGTCGAGGAGCTCTCATCATCCGAGTTCGTGGGCCGGATGCTCGGCCAGCTCTACGGGCAACAGGCGCCTCCCCGTGAGGTCCTGGTACCGATCGAACCCGACGACCAGGAGTTGTGGAGCGAGTGGCTCGCCATCCGCAGAGGGGGACCGGTCTCGCTCCGCGTGCCGAAACGAGGGGCGAAGCGTCGGTTGATGGAGACGGCAAACGCAAACGCGACCGAGGAGTTCAACCGCCACCGGCTGCAACGCCACTCGGACCACAACGCACGGGCCAGGGCGCTGCGCAGCCTCCAGGACACCCTCGGCCTCCCCGTGTCCCCGCTGCGGATCGAGTGCTACGACATCTCGACGATCCAGGGGAGGCACACGGTTGCCTCGATGGTGGTGTTTGAGGACGCCCTCCCCAAGAAGAACCAGTACCGCAGATTCAAGATCAAAACCATCGACGGGCAGGACGACTTCGCCTCCATGGAGGAGGTCATCCGGCGCCGCTTCACGGCGTATATCGAGGAGCGCAAGCTTCCCATCGAGGAGCAGGGGAGGTTCTCCTACCCACCGAGCCTCGTGGTCATCGATGGTGGCAAGGGCCAGCTCGGGCGGGCGGTGAAGGTCATCAACGAGTTTGGTCTCGACATCCCGGTCATCGGGCTTGCCAAGCGACTCGAGGAGGTGTTCGTCCCGGGGGAGTCCGAGTCGATCATCATCGACCGTGGTGAGGAGTCCCTCTACCTCCTGCAACGGGTCCGTGACGAGGCGCACCGCTTCGCCATCACCTACCACCGCCAGTTGCGCGGACGCTCGATGGTTGATTCAATCCTTGATGACGTCTCCGGGATCGGTCCGGGGAGGAAGAAGGCGTTGCTCAAGGAGTTCGGATCGGTGAAACGACTACGAGAGGCGTCCCAGGACGACCTTGCCACCGTCATCCCTGGCAACGTCGCAGAGGAGCTGTTCCACGCACTCCACTCAGGGACCGTGGGGACATGATCGACCCCACCATCACGCCGAACGTCGTCCTCATCACCGGACTGTCAGGAGCCGGCAGAAGCCAGGCAGCAGATGTGCTTGAGGACATCGGGTACTTCGTTGTTGACAACCTCCCCATGGCGTTGGTCCCGAACCTGGTCGCCACGATCGGTTCGGGGGAGGGGAAGCGGTCCAAGATCGCGGTGGTCGCCGACACCCGGGCGGGGATGACGGGGGAGGGGCTTGCTGCGGCGCTCCTCGAACTCGACCGAGCGGGGATGCCGACCACCGTGCTCTTCTTGGACGCAGACGACCGAACCCTGGTGCGGCGTTTTGAGGAGTCACGGCGACCCCACCCGGTCGAGGCCGGGTCCCTCGGGGCGTCCATCGCTGCTGAGCGGGCGGCGGTCGAGGACGTGCGGGAAGCGGCCGACATCATCGTTGACACGTCCGATCTCAGTGTCCATGCGCTCCGCGACCGGCTCCGGGACGCGTTCGAGGACGCCGACACGCACCACACGATGCGGGTGGACGTCACCAGTTTCGGGTTCAAGAAGGGGACGCCGCGGGTGGTGGATCTCATGTTTGATGTCCGGTTCCTCCCGAACCCCCACTGGGTTGCCGAGCTGCGGGACCTCACCGGGCTCGACGAGGAGGTTGCCGAGTACGTCTTCGGGCATGGGGAGGCCGAGATCTTCCTCGCCAAGGCAACTGATCTGCTGGACTTCCTGATCCCCCTCTACGAGTCGGAAGGGAAGTCGTACCTAACCTTCGGGGTCGGGTGCCCCGGGGGTCGCCACCGAAGTGTCGCACTGGCTGAGGCGATTGGTGCCCATCTGAGGGGTACGGGGGTGTCAACCAGGGTGCACCACCGGGACCTGCCCGCCACATGACGTATGAAGGGCCGCTCCCCGAGGTCATGCTGCAGGAGCTTGGGGTTGACTCCGTCGGCCCGCACGTCGTTGCGATCGGCGGTGGGCACGGCCTCTCGAAGACCCTCCAGGCCGCCCTTGGGTACGCCGGACGGGTTGATGCCGTGGTGTCGGTCTCCGATGATGGGGGGTCGAGCGGGCGCCTGATCAACGACCTCGAGATCCCGCCCCCAGGTGACATCCGCAAGTGCCTGATCGCCCTCACCCCGCACGACTCCATCTGGAAGCGGGTGTTCGAGTACCGGTTCGATGAAGCCGACGTTGCCGGACACTCGCTGGGGAACCTTGTGCTGGTTGCCCTCACCGAGATCGAGGGTGGGTTCGAGCCAGCCCTCATGCGTGCCGAGTTGCTCCTCAAGGCGTCCGGCAGTGTCGTTCCTGCGTGCCAACAGCCCTTGAAACTCGTGGCGGGGACCGAGAGCGGCAGGCTTGAAGGGCAGGTCACGATTCAGAAGCATCGTGGCCGCATCGAGACGCTCGGGGTGGAGCCGGCGGGTGCCCAAGCAACGCCTCGGGCGCTCCTCACGATCGAGGATGCGGACCAGATCATCCTTGGGCCAGGCAGTCTGTTGACCTCAACGATCGCCGCGATGCTCGTCCCTGGCATCACCGAGGCGATCAACCAGTCCGACGCCCACCTCATCTACGTCGGGAATCTGATTACCCAGGACGGGGAGACACTCGGGATGGACGGGGCTGATCACCTCGAGACCCTGCTGCGCCTTACCGGTGTGCGCCCCCCGAGCGCTATCATCGCCCACGAACACGTGATTGACATCGCACCCCCGCTTCATTCGGTTGTGTTTGACGCTGAGGTTCTCGCGACCTACGGCGTTGATCTTGTCACTGCCGATCTCGTTGACGGGTCCGAGGCGTGGCCGAGCCATGATCCTCAGAAGCTTGGTGCGGTACTGAGGGCCATGACCCGATGAGACGCAGGAGCAAGCCATGAAAGTAGCCATCAACGGATTTGGCCGGATCGGAAGGAACTTCTTCCGCGCCGCCAAGGGTGGAACGATCGCAAAAGATCTTCGTCGAGCACTGTCAGAAGTTGATGCATCCGATGGGGATGCGATCGTTGCGACGTGGAACAAGATCACGTCAGCAGCACAGGACATCGACATCGTTGCGATCAACGATCTCAGCGCGGTCGAGATGAACGCTCACCTCCTTCAGTACGACTCCGTGCACGGCACGTACCCCGGCAAGGTTGAGGTCATCGACGGCGACATCAGCGTCGACGGCGACCGCTTCCGCGTGTTCGGCGAGCGTGATCCGGGCCAGCTCCCTTGGGGTGATCTCGGAGTCGACGTCGTCATTGAGTCGACCGGTGTGTTCACCAACCACGCAGCGGCGTCCAAGCACCTTGAGGCAGGCGCCAAGTACGTCGTCGTGTCCGCGCCGGTGAAGGACCCCGATGTGACGCTCGTCCTCGGTGTCAACGACGGCGACCTCGACCTCGACAAGCACCGCATCATCTCGAACGCGTCCTGCACCACGAACTGCCTCGCCCCGATGGCGAAGATCATCGATGAGGCGTTCGGGCTTGAGCAGGGCATGTTCACCACCGTCCACGCCTACACGAACGACCAGAGCCTCTCTGACGTCATCCACAAGGACCCCCGCAGGGCGCGTGCCGCGGCCATCAACATCATCCCGTCGTCCACGGGTGCTGCCATCGCCGTTGAGCAGGTCCTTCCCGGGCTTCGTGGCAAGCTGACGGGGACAGCGTTGCGGGTTCCTGTTGCCGACGGCTCCATCACCGACCTCGTGGCGAGCGTCTCTCAGGACGTGACCGTCGAGTCCGTGAACGCTGCCCTCAAGGCAGCCGCTGAGGGTCCCTTGGCGGGGATTGTTCGGTACACCGAGGACCCCATCGTCTCGTCTGACATCGTTGGCGACCCGCACTCACTCATCGTGGACGCGGCCTCGACGATGGTTTCGGGCAGGATGGTGAAGGTGTTCGGCTGGTACGACAACGAGTGGGGCTACTCGAGCCGCCTCGTGGATCTTGCTCGCAAGCTTGGCTGAAACACTCGCCACCCTCGACGATGTGGACCTGGCGGGGCTGACGGTCCTCGTCCGCGCCGACCTCAACGTCCCGCTTGTGGACGGTGACGTGGGGGACGAGTTCCGGATCCTTGCCAGTCTCCCCACGATCACCGAGGTGCGTGAACGTGCCGAGCGGGTGGTCGTGGCAAGCCATCTCGGTCGCCCCAAGGGGTACGACGCCGCGTTCTCCCTTGCGCCCGTTGTCGCCCGCATGGCGGAACTCACCGGGTGGGAGGTGGTGCTTGCTCCTGGGGTCGTTGGCCCCGAGGTGCAGGCGGCGATCGCCGAAGCCCCGGCGGGAGCGGTCGTGCTCTTGGAGAACACACGGTTCGAAGCGGGGGAGACGACGAACGACCCCGCGCTGGCCGACGGCTTGGCGGCGCTTGCCGACGTCTACGTCAACGACGCGTTCGGGTCAGCGCACCGTGCCCACGCCTCCACGGTGGGGGTGGCTGAGCGTCTGCCATCGGTTGCCGGCCGGTTGATGGAGGCCGAGATCCGTGCGTTCGACCATCTGCTCACCGAACCGGACCGACCGTACGTGGTCGTGATGGGTGGCGCCAAGATCTCGGACAAACTCAAGGTCATCGAGAACCTTCTCCCCGACGTCGACCGCATGTTGATCGGGGGTGGCATGTGCTTCACCCTATTGAAAGCCGCTGGTCACAGCATTGGTGCCTCCCTTGTGGAGGAGGAGATGATCCCCGTCGTGGCGAGGCTCCTCGACTCAGAACACGGAAACAAGATCGTGCTGCCGGTGGACATCGTGGTTGCGGACGCATTCGCTGCCGACGCCAACACCGACACCGTTGACGCTGATGCGATCCCGGACGGTTGGCTCGGCCTCGACATCGGACCCAACTCGACGGAGCAGTTCGCTCAAGCGGTGCGGGACGCAGCGTCGGTGTTCTGGAACGGCCCGATGGGGGTGTTCGAGTGGGAACCGTTCCGCCACGGGACCGAAGGCATCGCCGAGGCGGTGGCACAGAGCGAGGGGTACACGGTCGTCGGAGGCGGGGACTCCGTGTCGGCGATCCGGAAACTCGGCATCGAGTCCTCCGTCTCCCATGTCTCAAGTGGGGGAGGGGCCGGTCTTGAGATGCTCGAAGGCCAGGTGTTGCCCGGAGTGGCGATACTTATGGCGCAGGATTCCAACGAGGAGACCCAATGACACGCAAGAACCTCATCGCTGGCAACTGGAAGATGAACGCAAGTCATCTCGAGGCGATCCAGATGGTCCAGAAACTCAGCTACCGGCTCGATGTCTCGGACCACGAGCGGGTGGAGGTGGTGGTCTGCCCGCCGTTCACGGCGCTCCGTTCCGTCCAGACGGTGATCGAGACCGACCACCTGGGGATCAAGCTCGGTGCCCAGAACGTTGACTGGCACGACAGTGGAGCGTTCACCGGGGAGATCTCACCGATGATGCTCGCCAAGCTCGGTGTTTCGTTCGTCATCGTGGGGCACTCCGAGCGGCGTCAACTCTTTGGCGAGACCGACGATGTGGTCAACAAGAAGGCCAAAGCCGTCATCGCAGCGGGGATGACCCCGATCCTCTGTGTCGGGGAGACGGAGGAGGAACGCGACGCAGGGGAGGCCGAGAGCAAGGTTGCATCGCAGGTCACCGCTGGGCTCGCAGGGATCTCGGTTGACGATGTTGCGTCCCTCGTGGTCGCCTACGAACCGATCTGGGCGATCGGGACCGGAAGAACCGCAAGTGCGGACGACGCCGGGACGATGTGCTCACTCATCCGCACCACCGTTGAGGAGGCCGCCCCGGGTGCGTCCGAACAGACACGCATCCTGTACGGCGGTTCGGTCAACCCTGGGAACATCGCAGGTCTCATGGCGAAACGGGACATCGACGGTGGCTTGGTTGGGGGAGCGTCCCTTGACCCAGATACGTTTGCGTCCGTGATCCGCTACTGGGTGTGACGAAGGTACGCTGCTCCCCATGACCAACACGCACACCCTGGTCCTGTTGCGGCACGGACAAAGCACCTGGAACCTCGAGAACATCTTCACGGGGTGGACCGACGTTTCCCTCTCACCAGCGGGGGAGGAGGAGGCCCGGGTTGCAGGTCGCCTGATGGCTGAAGCCGGGTTCGAGTTCGACGTGCTGCACACCTCCGTCCTGCGGCGGGCGATCGACACGGCGTCGCTCGCGCTTGATGAGATGGGGTTGGGGTGGATCCCGGTGACACGGCACTGGCGGCTCAACGAGCGCCACTACGGGGATCTTCAGGGGTTGAACAAAAAGGAGACGGCCGAGCGGCACGGCCAGGAACAGGTCCACGTGTGGCGGAGGGCGTACGCAACGGCACCACCGCCGCTCCAGGAGAACGACGATCGCCACCCGAGGCATGACCGCCGGTACCGGAACCTGCCGCCTGAACTCCTCCCCGCCACCGAGTGTCTCGCCGATGTGGTGGAGCGGATGTTGCCGTACTGGTACGACGCGATCGTCCCTGACCTGA
>CAZULI010000066.1:0-8037 GCA_964621095.1 uncultured Acidimicrobiaceae bacterium
GCATTGAGTTGATCGTCATGTCGCTCATCGTGGCAATCGTGATCGGGTTGATCCTTGGCGGGATCGGCGCGTACCACCGGGGCCGGTGGCCCGACACGTCCACGCGGCTCTTGACGAGCAGTCTTCAGTCGATACCTGACTTCTTTCTGGGCCTTGCCCTCATCTATTTCCTGTTCTTCCGGCTCGGATGGGTGCCTGCCCCGATCGGGAGAATCGGCATTCTTGAGACGCGCCCTCCCCAAGTCACCGGAGGCCTTCTCACGGACGCGATCCTCGCCGGTGACTGGGAGATCTTTCGGAGTGGAGTCCGGCACTCAATCATGCCTGTCCTCGCCCTCGGCATCTTCTATGCAGCCTACTTCGCGAAGACAGCCCGAGCCGTACTCTCTTCTGCCTTCGCCTCGCGGCAGGTGGAGTTCGCCAGAGCATGTGGACTACCACCACGCACGATCTGGCTCTACGCCTTCCGGGAGGCACGGACACCGATTCTCACCTACGGCGCCATTCTTTTCGCTGCACTGGTGGGTGGCGCCGCCATTGTGGAGATCGTCTTCGCATGGGGAGGTGTCGGCGAATGGGCGGTCGGGCGAATCCTTGCTCTTGACATACCTGCGATCCAGGGGTTTGTCCTCGTCTCTGGGATCATCACGCTACTGACCTATATCGCCCTTGACTTGATCGTCGCCGCGCTTGACCCGCGTATCAAGTACGAGTCAGTGGGGGCCTGATATGGAGACTCCGGAGCAGACCGTCCCGAGAGTCTCTGGAACGTTCGGCGGGTCCAAGGCACGAATTCGTTGGGTCAGGTCGCATCTTGGGATCATTCTGGGCGTCATCATCCTGACCGCCATCATCCTCCTCGCCTTCTTCGCCCCGCTCCCGTTTGACCCACGCAAGCCCGACCCGCTCAACGCCCTCGCACCACCCGGCAACGGTCATCTGCTGGGAACCGATTCCCTCGGCTTCGATGTGTTGTCTCGTACGATCGTTGCCGGCCAACTTGACCTTCCGCTGGCTCTGGTTGCCACAGTGCTGTGCCTGCTGATCGGTGTCCCCATCGGCCTGGCGGCTAGTGCGAAGAGTCGCTGGGACGAGCTGATCATGCGGGGCTTGGACGTGTTCCAGGCGTTCCCGCTCCTCGTGCTTGCCCTGGTTATCGTCGCCCTCACCGGCAACAACCTCCGCAATGTCGTGGTGGCAATTGTCCTCATCAACGCGCCACGGTTGATTCGGTTGACTCGGGCCGAGGCGTTATCTGTGAGGGAGAGCCGCTTCATCGAGGCGGCTCGGGCCATGGGGGCCTCGCGAACCCGAATCGTTCGGCGTCACTTGCTGCCCAATATTTCAGGCACCATTCTCGCCCAAGCGGCGCTGAGTGGAGCGAATGCAATTGTCGTGATTGCTGCCCTGTCCTTTGTGGGCATCGGTGCGAGTCCGACGACACCGAGCTGGGGGTCGATGATCAGAGCCGGAGGTCAGCAGATGGCTACCGGCCAGTGGTGGGTTGCCCTGGGCCCGGGACTGGCGGTGTTCCTTGCTGTCATCAGTTTCAACGCCATTGCTGATGGCGTCATGCGGCTCGTGGAAGAACGATGACGGCGGACGAAGAGCCAATTCTCACGGTCGAGGACCTCCGTACCGTGTTCCATACGGCACGGGGTCCGCTGCATGCAGTCAATGGTGTCAGCCTGGCGATTCGGCGCGGTGAACTGGTCGGCATTGTCGGTGAGTCCGGATGCGGTAAATCAGCCACCATCCGCTCGATCATCGGTCTGCTTCGCCCTCCTGGCGAGGTCACGGATGGCAGAGCAGACTTCAAGGGGGTTGATCTCATCTCAATGTCCGCGCGCCGCCGCCGCAAGCTCCTTGGCGATCGGATTGGTTTCGTTCCCCAAAATCCTTTCAGCTCGATGAACCCGGTCATGCGGATTGACCGACAGTTTCACCGTGTCATCAAAGAACACCGGGACATGAGCCGGCCAGACCGCCTCGCTCTCGCCCATCAGATGCTTGAACGCGTCGGGATCGCCGACCCCAACCGCGTACTGAGCGGATACCCCCACCAGCTATCAGGAGGAATGGCCCAGCGAACTGTTCTCTCCCTCGCCATGTGCCTGTCTCCTGATTTGCTGATCGCCGATGAACCGACCACAGGGCTTGACGTGACCGTTCAGCGACAGATCCTCGATCTCACTGCCCAGCTCATGGAAGAAGAGAAGAGGGCAATGCTGCTCGTCACACACGATCTTGGCGTCGTCGCCCACTACTGCACACGGGTGATCGTCATGTACGCCGGAAAGGTCGTCGAGTCGGGCGCTACCAAGGCCGTTTTTTCCCAGCCTGCCCATCCTTACACCGAGATGCTGCTCGGCGCTGTCCCCCGGAGGGGTCATCCGCTCACCGAGATCCGCGGGCATCTTCCTGACCTCATCAACTACCCGGTCGGATGCCCCTTCTACGACCGGTGTCCCTACCAGAGCGATCCCCGATGCCAATTCGAAGAACCGCCGCTCAGGCAGGTCGGTGAGGACCACTTTGCCGCCACCTTCTGTGACCTTCGGGATCGCCGATCGGAAGCCATCTGATGCCCATTGTCGAGCTCAACAACGTCTTCAAGTCGTTCGGCACTTCCCGAGGCATCGTTCATGCCGTGAACGGCGTGTCCTTGACCGTCGAACCAGGTGAAACACTGGCCTTGATAGGCGAGAGCGGCTCGGGTAAGTCAACCTTGGGACGGCTTCTTCTTGGCCTCTACCGAGCCGACTCCGGCTCCATCCGATTCGACGCCCAAGAGCTCACGGATCTGTCCGAAAAGAGCCTGCGCGCGCTTCGAGCCAAGATGACGGTGGTCTTCCAAGAACCTGATGAGTCCCTCAACCCGAAGATGACTGTTGGGCAGAACGTTGCAGAGCCTCTCCACATCCACGAACGGTCACTATCCACCGATGAGCGTGACCAACGCGTACGTCAGGCGCTGTCCCAAGTGGCCCTCGATCCGGATCTGGCAAGCCGATACCCCCGGCAGCTGTC
This sequence comes from uncultured Acidimicrobiaceae bacterium, assembly GCA_964621095.1. Classification (GTDB taxonomy): domain Bacteria; phylum Actinomycetota; class Acidimicrobiia; order Spongiisociales; family UBA5794; genus UBA5794. Next base: position 3,031 of record CAZULI010000066.1, read on the forward strand.
GGGCGGTCAGCAACAGCGCGTCGGAGTGGCTCGGGCGATCGTCACCAACCCGAAGTTTGTGGTCCTTGACGAACCCACATCCTCTCTCGACCTATCGGTCCGATCTCAAATCATTCGTCTCCTCCGAGAGCTCCAAGACCGCCTCGATCTCTCGTACTTGTTCATCACGCACGACATCCACACGGTCCACTACATATCGGATCGGATCGCCGTCATGTATCTCGGCCAGATCATCGAAATAGGGCCGACGGCGGAGGTCTTCGAGAACCCTTGTCATCCCTACACGATGATGCTGCTTGCATCGGCGCTCTCGGTGGATCCCACGGATCCGCTACCAACCCTGCAAGTGGCCAGCGATATGCCCACGCCAACTGAGTTGCCACCGGGCTGTCTCTTCTACTCGCGCTGCCCATACCGATCCGATGAACGCTGTCGAACGGAGCGGCCCGAGCTTCGGCTCGTCGGTCCCGACCACTACGCCGCCGTCTTCTACGACGTGCCCAACCGGCGACAAGACTGAGAGGGCACGTCGCCCGATCTCGGCACGGCCCCGGGCGGCATCCACCGATAGCATCGGTTCGGTGTACCTGCCGTGAGCCGAGCCGCTCAGGTCCAGTTCAGGATGACCTTGCCGCATTGGCCGGAGCGGACCACCTCGAACGCCTCCTCGTACTCCCCGACGTCGAAATGGTGGGTGATCACCGGCGAGACGTCAAGACCGGTCCCGAGCATCGCAAGCATCTTGTACCACGTCTCGAACATGCGCCGCCCGTAGATGCCTTGCAGGGTGAGACCTTTGAAGACGATGTCGTTCCAATCGATGGGGGCCTGTTTGGGGGGAATCCCGAGGAGTGCGATCTTCCCACCGTTGTTCATTGACGAGATCATGGCGTTGAGCGCGTTGGGGTGACCGGACATTTCAAGACCGATGTCGAACCCTTCGGTCATGCCGAGTTGGGCCATGACCTCCCTGACCGTCCTCCGGGCCGGGTTGAGTTCCACATCAGCCCCCAGTGATGCCGCCAGTCGGAGGCGGTACTCATTCACATCGGTGGCCACGATGTACCTTGCCCCGATGTGACGGGCGATGGCGATCGACATCATCCCAATGGGCCCGGCTCCCGTGATGAGCACGTCCTCACCGACAAGGTCGTAGTTGAGCGTCGTGTGGACCGCGTTCCCGAGCGGATCAAGAATGCAGCCGATGTCGTCGCTCACATCATCAGGGATCGGTTGAACGTTCGAACCCGGGATGGAGACGAACTCGGCAAACGCACCGGGTCGGTTCACCCCCACCCCACTCGTGCGGATACAGAGATGACGTCGTCCGGACTGGCAGTTGCGACACCGCCCACAGACGACATGGCCCTCCCCCGACACCCGCTGTCCAACCGTGATGCCCTTGACCTCGGATCCGGTCCCGGCCACGACCCCCATGTACTCGTGCCCAACCACCATGGGAACCGGAACGGTTGATGCTGCCCATTCGTCCCACGCCACGATGTGAAGATCGGTCCCACAGATCGACGTCTTCTGAACAGCGATCAGGACGTCATTCGGACCGACCTCGGGCTTTGGGACGTCGTCAAGCCAGATCCCCGGCTCCGGCTTGGCCTTGACAAGAGCACGCATCAGGTGATGACTCCCATGGCGCGCCCGACCCGACCGAACGCGTCGATCGCCGCATCAAGGTGGTCATCGGTATGGGCCGCCGACATCTGGGTCCGTATCCGGGCCTCGCCTCGTGGAACGACGGGGAAGGAGAAGCCGATGACGTAGATGCCTTCCTCAAGGAGGGCGTCGGCCATCTCGGTTGCGAGCCTTGCGTCGTTGAGCATGACAGGGATGATGGGGTGGTCGGCACCCGCCAGCACAAACCCGTTGGCTTCCATCCCCGCCCGGAACCGGACCGAGTTTCGTGCCAACCTGGTCCTGCGATCCGCTGACTGTTCAAGCAGATCGATGGCTCCCATGGTCGTGGCCGCGATGACCGGAGCCAGTGAGTTGGAGAAGAGATAGGGGCGGGAACGTTGCCGAAGGACGGCAACGAGCTCCTTTGGCCCGGCGGTGTACCCACCGCTTGCGCCTCCGAGTGCCTTGCCAAACGTCCCCGTCACGATGTCAACCCGCTCGGTGACCCCCCAGTGGTCTGGCGTCCCCCCACCGTTGGGTCCGAGGAACCCGACGGCGTGGGAGTCGTCGACCATCACCAGCGCGTCGTGTTCGTCGGCGAGATCACAGATCGCAGGAAGATTGGCGATGACGCCGTCCATCGAGAAGACCCCGTCGGTGGCGATGAGTCTGAACCTTGCATCCTTGGCTTCGATGAGCTGTCGCTCAAGATCAGCCATGTCGTTGTTGTCGTACCGGTAGCGACGCGCCTTGCACAGCCGGATCCCATCAATGATCGATGCGTGGTTCAAGGCGTCCGAGATGACCGCATCGTCAGGTCCGAGAATCGTTTCAAACAGACCACCGTTGGCGTCCCAACAGGACGAGTAGAGGATCGTGTCCTCCTTCTCGAGGAAGCGGCTGACCGCAGCCTCAAGACCCTTGTGGACGGTCTGGGTTCCACAGATGAACCGAACCGACGCCATGCCGTACCCGTAGCGATCGATCGCATCCTTGGCGATGTTTTCGAGGCGACCGCTGTTGGCAAGGCCGAGATAATTGTTTGCGCAGAAGTTGATGACCTGTGAACCGTCGGCGAGCTCGATCACCGCGTCCTGTGGGGAGGCAAGGACGCGCTCATCCTTGTGCAGGCCGGCGTCTCGTATTGCGGCGACCTCGGCTGCGAGATGTGCCCGGAATCTCGTTGTCATGAAACCTCCCCGACTGAGTGTATGGCAGGCCCGTCCACCGTGGCGGCGGTCGATACCGCCAGAACGACCGGATACCGGTGGTACGGGCTACATGGCGAGCATGAGGATGGACGCTCCCGCCATCAGGATGCCGGCGATCTGGCGGGGGCTGGGATGTTCCCGAATCACGATGATCGCAGCAGCAACCGTGAAGAGCGGGTACAGACTGCCGAGAACGGCGTTGATCCCGAGGGGACCCCGTTGGACTGCAAGGACGATGCCGACGTTCCCCGCGGCGTCGAGCAACCCGGTGGTCAACGCCAACCTCCATGATCCCAGTGGTGCCACGGGTCGGATGTTGCGCACCAGGATGACCGTGAGCGCCACCGGAATCGTGACAGCCCTGGCTGCCAGAAGAGGCCAGAGACCCGACGCCTCGTTGGTCTGTCCGAAAGCGATGATGAAAATGGCGAATCCACACGCTGCCGTCAGCGCTTGGAACAGGAGTTTGCGGTTGAGGCGTCCCGCCCCTGGCTGGGAGGCCAACAGCGCAACCGCGGCGCCGGCGATCGCGATTCCGACCCACTCAAGAGAGCTGATCGACTCCCCGGTCGCGACCGCCCAGATGACCGGGATGATGGCCGCTCCGGCTCCGATGACCGGTGCAACGATCGACATGGTGCCCGCTGCAAGGGTGGCGTACATGATGGCGAGCCCGCCCAGACCAAAGAGTCCACCAAACACCCCCAACATGAGGTCGGTGGGGGTCGTTCCCTGAGCTCCGGCGATGACGAGCCCAACAACGAGGACCGGTGCTCCCAGGAGATGGGACCAGGCGGTGACCTTCCAGACCGACATGCGTCGACTGGCCAAACCGCCCGTGAAATCGGAGACGCCGAACAGGGCGGCAGAACCGAGCGCGAGAAGTTGGGTCACACGCCGAGGCTAAGCCAGCGCCGGCCCGAGTTTCACACCGACGTCGCCACCGCGGACCCACACAGGCAGGAGTCATGAAGTCAGGTGCTGATGCGAACGGTGATCAGCAGATGGGACGAACCGTGGGGTACGGGTTGACGTAGATGCCGCCAACGATGATCCCCAGGTGGAGGTGCGGGGTGCCCCTCGCATTGCCGGAATCCCCCACGAACCCCACCGTCTGACCCTTGTTGACCCGGTCACCCGTGCTCATCCCCGACACCCACCGTGAGAGATGTGCGTAGTAGTACGTGATGCCGTCGTCACCGTACAAGTAGACCTGTCTGCCACCGAGACTGTGGCTGTTGATGCGAACTCTCCCGCTCGTCATGGCGACGAGTTCCGTTCCGGCGCGAGCCATCATGTCCGTCCCGTGGTGCGCCCGACCCCCGGAACGCCCGTACCCCCACGAGTCGATGAAGTAGGTGGAGCCTTTGACGGGGCAGACAACCCCCTTGGTGATCCCCGGGACCCCCGCCGACGGCCCAGACTTCCGAGCCGCCCTCGCTGCTGCTTCGCGTGCCAGTCGTTCCTTGTACTTCGCGTAGACCGTTTGATACTTCGCTTTTGCTTCAGCGTGGGCCGCATCGGCCCTTGCCTGAATCTCGGTAAGAGACGCCACCGCCTCAGCCTGCTGAGCTTGCAGAACCTCAACCTCGGCCTGTTTTTCGGCGAGTTCGACGGTCAGACGATCCATTTGACGATTCACGGCTCCCAGCTGGTCGAGTGATGCCAGATCCTGCGTGGTCGCTTTGTCGTACAGGGTCTGGGTCGTGATGAGATCCTGGATGTTGCCCGCCGTGAACGCTGTTGCCATCACGGAACGGCCGCCACTCGTGTAGGCATCAATCACGAGGGCACGGGCACGGCTCTCAAGATCCTCGACGTCCTGCTGATACGTCTTGATGGACGCGGCCAGTTTCTCGATCCGCCAGTTGAGGTTGTACAGCTTGCCATTGATGCGTTCAAGCTCTTCAAGACCGGCTTCGAGCTCAGCATCCGCCTTCTCGAGAGCCTCGTACGCCCGGTCGGCAGCCGACTTCGCCGAGTTGACATCACTCTTTGATTGCGCGCTCGCTCCCACCGGTGTGAGCGCCAGCAACGCCATCACCAGCAACACGACGACGATCCTGGGGTTTCGCAGATATCGCATGCAGCACGTGCAGCCTACCCCCATCCCTCGGGTAGGGCTCGGCCGCAGACTCGGTTTTCGCGCCCTCAGTTGACGACG
>CAZULI010000067.1:0-2919 GCA_964621095.1 uncultured Acidimicrobiaceae bacterium
TTGGTCGTAGCAGCAGCGTCGTCCTACGAGGTTGTGGTACTTGATGTGGGTTCCCATCCCATCTCTGATGCGTTTCTCGGCGTCGTCGATGACGTGCTGCTCGTGGTCGATGCGTCGCCGGTCGGCATCATTCGGGCTGCTCAGACCACCAGCGATTGGTTCGGTCCCACGCCCCAGATCGTGATCAACAAGATGCCGCCCCAGAACCGGAGTGAGACGATCCGGGCAATCCGCCGCTGGACAGGGCTCGACCCCATTGCCGTGATCGCCGATCGCCCCAAGGTCCGACGAAACGCCGCACGCGCCAAACCACCCGATCGGGTGTTCGCCAAGGCGCTTGCAAAGGTGGCGTCGAAGCGATGACCGTCCATGACACCCCCGATCGGTTCGGGTTTCTGACCGCCATGCTCGACGACCCACTCATCGAGGAGATCATCGTCATTGGTGGCATGCGCACGTTCGTCGTCCGCAACGGCGTCAAAGAGCTGGCCAACATTGTGGTCGACGCCAACACCGTGCGTCGAGTCGCCGATCAACTCCTCGTGGGAACCGGCCGACGGGTCGACCAGGCAAGCCCGATTGTTTCAGCACAACTTGACAACGGCAGCCGGGTTCACATCACCGGTCCACCCGTGACGCATCCGGACCGGATGAACATCCAGATCCGAAAATTTGTGGTGACGGCAGCGACCCTGGACGACCTCACGGCGCGCGATGCGTTCCCCGACCACATCGCCAGAGTGCTTCGCGACGCGGTCCGGGCCGACAAGACGATCCTGGTGGCAGGTGCACCCGGTGCCGGTAAGACAACGCTTGTCAACTGTCTGCTCCGTGAGGTCCAGCCCGACCGGCGGGTCGTGACGTGTGAGGAGGTGTTCGAGATCGATGCCCCGCTCCCTGACATGACCCAGATGCAGACCCGGGATGCCGGACTTGACGGAGGGGCAGAGATCTCGCTCCGTGACCTCGTCCGGGAGGCGCTTCGGCAGCGCCCCGATCGGTTGGTGGTGGGCGAGGTGCGCGGACCGGAAGCCCTTGACCTGTTGATGGCGCTCAACGCCGGTTGTTCCGGGATCGCGACCATCCACGCAAACTCGGGTCGGGAAGCCCTCGAGAAACTTGTGTCGTACGGCGTGCTGGCGGGGGAGAACATCTCCATCCCGTTTCTTCGTCGCACCGTGGCGTCCGTCATTGACCTGGTCGTGTTCCTCCGACGCGACGCTTCGGGTCGATACGTGGAGGAGATCCTCTCCGTTCCCCAACAACTCAGCGGGGAGGTCTTCACCGTCGAGACCGTCTATCAGCGAGGCAGCAGCGACATCATGGCTGGTGGCTTGTGAGAGGCGTCGCGGTCCTGTCAGCCATGGGTGCGGTGTGGGTTCTCGCGGGAGGCACGGTGCCGGCGATGACAGGGCAGCGACCGTCGTTCAACCTTCGATTGGTCTCGCTTGGTCTTGGGTCGGGCCTCCTCACCTTCCTGCTGACGTTCGGCGTGGTCGGCATCGTCGTCCCCGCTGCAGCGTTCGGGGTGCTGGCAATCACCATCCCGTTCCAGGTCGCTGCATCACGGGCACGCAAACGTCAGGCAGCTGCTTCGGGGGCCTGGCCAGATCTCATTGCACACATCCGATCGTCGGTGGCCGCCGGTCTCACCCTTCCTGACGCATACGTTGATGCCGCCCAACGGGTCGGCGACCCGTTCTCCCGGACCCTTGATGAGGTACGGCGACAACTGCTGTTTGGTGCTGGCTTCGCCGAAGCCATGAAGATTCTTCGCGACGACGCCCGCGACCCAACCGCGGACCGTGTGACCACCACGCTGGCGGTGGCAAACGAGACCGGCGGCCCCAGGGTGGGGGAGGTGCTCTCGATGCTGAGCGCCTCCGTTGCGGGTGAGTCCCGACTGCGAAGTGCCCATGAAGCCGCCATGACCGAACAACGATGGACCGCAGGAGTCGCGCTCTCCGCCCCCTGGGCGATTCTCGCTCTGTCGATCGCCACGAACCCACAGGCGTCGCATGCCTACAGCACCACCACCGGCGGCGTCGTGGTTGGCATCGGACTCGCGATGACGATTGGTGGGTACCTCCTCTCCCGAAAACTTGCGGCTCTTTCGGATGCACCGAGGATGTTCCGGGCATGATCGTCGTGGCAACCGTCGCTGCGGTGGCAACGTTCCTCATCGCCGTCGGAGGGTCCACCGAGGCGCTCGCCGACCGTCTCGGCCGATATCTGATGCCGACTGCCTCCGAAGGGGTGCCCACGACACCGAGGAGGAGAGGAGCGCCGTGGTTGGTTGCAGTCCTGACAGGGGGCCTGGTGGGGGCGCTTCTCGCCCAAGGTGATCTGTTTCTCTCCGGGACGGGTCGGTCGGTCCCCCTCCTCACGTTGCTTGGCGGTGCTGGTGGGTATTTCGTGTGGTCGGCACGCAGGACCAATGCTCAGCAACGGCGAGCACGGCGGCTCCGGTTCGAACTCCCGATTGTGGCGGATGCGATTGCGCTCCATGTCGTGGCGGGCGACTCGGTGTCCTCGGCGCTTCGGAGTGTCATCACCGAGATCCAGGGGGTCGCCATCGAGGAGCTCACCGAAGTGCTGGAACGCCAGGACGCAGGCGAGGGGCTTGCGTCGAGCTTGTTGATTGCGGCACGAACTTCAGCGGACAAGGACGGTCGACGGCTCTACGAGCTCCTCGGCCACGCCCACGAGTCAGGGGGCCGACTTGCGGTCATGCTTGGCGAGTTGGCGGTCGACCTCAGGGCTGGGCTCGAACGAGACCTCTCTGCTGAAGGCGGAAAGCGTGCAGTGGCAACCTACGGACCCATCCTGGCGCTGATGGTTCCAACGGCGCTGCTGTTTCTCCTGTATCCGACCCTGGTCGGACTCAAGGAGTTGTCAGGCACGCAATGACCACGGGAA
>CAZULI010000067.1:2929-7956 GCA_964621095.1 uncultured Acidimicrobiaceae bacterium
GATTGAGAACTCAACACGGTGCAACCACGGTCGAATGGCTTGGCTTGGCGACGATCGCCGTCCTTGTCATCGCACTCCTCCTGCCACAGGTGCGGGACACGGCGGGAGCGATTTGGAGCAATGTGACAGGCGAGTTCGGAGGCTTCTTCAGATAGAGGAAGGTTCCGTGATTCTCGAGGGGTTGGCGTCCATGTTCGTGTTCTTCATCGTCCTGACCCTCATCGTACAGATCGGGATCCTTGTTGTGGCCCGGGGTGCCGCCGCCACCGCTCTTGAGGGAGCGCTCAGGCGTGCGGTCGTCACGGGCGATGTGAGCGTGGCTGAGGAACGACTTGCGCGTGATCTCCCCGCCACCGTCCCGGGAACGGATGATGCCGACATCTCGGTGACCCTTGACGCCGAGGTGATGACGGGAACGGTTTCGTTTGATTGGGTGCCACCAGGACCGAACCTCATGCCGATTCGCATCTCTGTGACCCGAACGGCGCCACTCGTGGTACCGCCGTGATTCGGAGAGCTTTCGGTGAGACCGGCACCACCCTGCTTGAGACGCTTGTCCTGAGCTTTGCGATCCTGGTGGTCACGCTCCCGTTGCTGCTGGTCGTCGTGCGAATGGCCGAAGCATCGGACGTGGTTGCTGACGAGGCGCGTAGCGTCGCGCTGTGGTACGCCCGGCACGGTGAGATGCCCCCGGGAGATCATCGATCACAGCTCGAGGTCATGCTCAACGGTGGAGCCGTGCACGTGGAGTCCACCCTTGAGGTGGAGTTGATCTCCGTTCGGGGGTCCAAGGTGCAGACCACCGTATCGGCAGCGTTCGAGATGCCGATCAGCCCGTATCGGAGTCGCCGTTGATGATGCGCCAAACCGCTGTTGTCCGTGACGAGCATGGTTCAACACTCCCCATGTTTGGCGCGCTGGTCTTCACGTCGTTTGTCGTTGTTGCTCTGGCGGTCGAGCTGGCGATGGTCGGGGCCACGTACCGGTCAGCGGCAGCGGCTGCTGACGCGGCGGCTGAGGCTGGAGCTGCCATGGTTGCCCCAGATCGTGCCTACGACGATGAGATCGTGCTCGATGTCGAGCGTGCCAGGAGCGAGTCCCTTGCCGTGGGAACCGCGCTTGCCCGACCTGGTGCGGCCGTCGAGGTGGATGCCACATTGGTCGGGGTGTGTGTCACCGTTCGTGATCGATACGTTCCAGCCACCCTTGGTTTTCTGGGATCACCGGGAATCGACATCGCCGTCGACACCTGCGCTGAGCCTCGGGTCGGGTGATGCATGGAGGTGTCACATGCACCGGGTTGGAGCATCTAGGGTGCTCCTGTGCATGACAAACTGACCCCGCTCATCGAGGCCTCGGATCTTGCCGGGCTGACGCGCTACATCGATGCACTGTGTCGCGAGCGGTCCTGGGATGAGCTTGTGGAGCTACGGGATCGTTGCGAGGAGGCGGTTGAGCGCGGCAAACAGGTGTGGGCGACCGCCCAGTTCGCCGAGTACCGGCTCGCGTTGGAGGCACCCGTTGCCGTCTCTTTTGCGGCAAACATCTTCACGGATGGGCGTGGACGGTTCGCCCTCGGTCCGCTGTGGGAGGTCGCCGCGTCAACCCACGTGTGGCAGGAGTTTGCCGGGTTCGACATCGTCCCGACGGTGCGCACCATGATCGCCCACGAACGATCGATCCGGGGGGAGGCGGTCGACGAACGCGAGATCGATGCACACGTCCTCGCCGTCCCCTTGGCGATCCAGCCCTGGGAACCCGAGTACCCCGTTGCGGTCTACAAGCCTGATCGAGCCGTCTTCCCCGATGATCTCTTTGATATCGACATGGAATGGACGGACCTCCCTGACTCCGATGAACCACAACCAGAGGATGGTGTGTGTCACGCCCTGATGGAGTTGGTGAAACCTTGGTGGGAGGACTCCCTCGGAAAGGCCGAATCCATCACCGTTGATGGAACGATCGAGGCTGGCATCCGTGCTCTGGGGCCACGCCGCGCCCGACTGGCTGATATCGGTCCTGGAGTTGCCATGGAGGCAATGGCGTGGGCAGGAGCGTCAGGGGGAGGACACGGCAGGCGTCGCGGGACACCAGCGGGGCGCGCCGGGGCGTGGTGGGTCATGCTCGAAGCCCTCGGGTATGAGGAACCCCCCGAGGACCTCTCCGTGCTCGGTGAACAAGCAGAGGAGCTCCGCTGGGTCCTGTGGGATCCGGGGGACCGCATCGGTGGGTGGAATCTCCACCTCGGCATCGAGGATCCTGAGGACGGGTTTGCCTGGATCCTCTCGGCCGTTGACTCGGGGTAGGTTCGGTACCCGTCGGCTGGTGACCGGGATCAACCCGTGAGTGCGGTTCGGGGCTCGTCGGGATCGCTGACGGTGACCGCGAGGTGATACCCCTGGGCATCGGTGTGGAGGACGTACAGCGACTCGATGTTCACCTCCGCCTTGGCGAGGCCCTCGGCCATCGCAGCCAACCCGGACGTCCCTCGAGGTATGAAGGTGTCAAGGACGTCGGTCTCGTCATATTCAACGCCGGCGTGTTGGAGTACGCGGCGGGCACGAGCTTCGTTGTCTGCGATGAATCGCACATGGGAGTGGCCCATGTCTGCGATGGCTGCCAGGGCCTCGATGCCGACGTTCGCGTCCGCCAGCATCCGGGTGAGCATCGCCAATTGGCCCGGAGCGTTTGTGAGGCGGACGGAGAACTCGGTCATGACCCAACCATACGCGCCCAGGACACGGCGTGGACCAAAACCCTGAGAGCGCGATAACCCGCGTTGATATGCAGCGGTGACTTCCTTGCCAGCATCAAGATCGAACATATGTTCGAGTATGATGCGGGAATGAGTCGGTACGCCGAGCTGCACTGCCACACGAACTACTCCTTCCACGATGGCGCATCCTGGGCGGGGGAACTGGTCGCGCGGGCGGCCGATCTCGGGTATGAGGCCCTTGCCATCACCGACCACGATGGATTCCGTGGCACTGCCCAGGTCCACGCTCACGCCTCGACCATCGGTCTCCCCATTGTCCATGGAACCGAGATCGGCATGCCGATGGGGGAGGTTCCGGAGTCCGAGACACCGATCACGTCGTTGTTCGAACCCGTTGATGAGGTGGTGCCGATCACGGGAGCGTCTGACCCCACCCAACGGGGGCGTCTGCGACGCCTCCACGGCACGAAGCCGACGAAACGCAGGGAGACCGATCATCTCGTGTTGCTCGCACCGGACCCCACCGGGTACGCGGCGATCGGCCGACTGGTGACCCATGGGCAGTTTCGCGGTGGGAAGGATGCCCCGGTCTACTCGTACCACGATCTCAACGAGGCAGCGAACGATGGTTCGTTGGTTGCGCTCTCCGGATGCTGGCAGGGAGCGGTACCCCGGGCGGCAGCCATGGGGGACCTCTCCGGGGCCATGGACCAGGCTGCTCGTCTCAGGGAGATCTTTGGCGACCGGTTCTTCATCGAGTTGACCCACCACGGACTCCCCATGGATGACGACCGCAACGACCTCCTCGCCGAGGTCGCAGCGAGGTTGTCGATCCCCACGGTTGCGACCAACAACGTTCACTACGCCCACTCCCACGATGCCGACCTCGCAGAGGTGCTTGCGGCCATCGGCGGACGACGAACCCTTGACGTTGCGGACGGGTTCCGTCCCGCAACCGATCTCCGTCATCTCAGGACACCCCAGGAGATGACGGCGAAGTTCTCGCGATACCCCGGTGCGGTCGAACGTGCAGCCGACCTCGGCGCCGCCATGGCGTTTGATCTTGATCTCCTCACCCCCGAGCTTCCTGACTTTCCCGTGCCGGATGGGTTCACGACGGAGAACGAGTACCTCGCGTGGCTCGTGTATGAAGGGGCACGCGACGTGTACCCGGGTTCAGAGGGTGGCATCGATCCGCAGGCACGTCGCAGGCTTGAGCATGAGCTCGGGATCATCACCTCCCTCGGGTTCGCAGGGTTCTTCCTCATTGCATGGGACATGGTCCAGTTCGCCCGTGGCCGCGACATCTACTGTCAGATGAGAGGGTCGGGGGCTGATTCGGCGGTCTGTCGCTGTCTCAGGATGACCCGGGTCGACCCGATCAGGCTTGGTCTCCCGTTCGAACGGTTCCTCTCCCACGAGCGGGGGAGACCCCCCGACATCGACATCGATTTCGAAGCAGAACGGCGCGAGGAGGTCATCCAGTACTGCTACCGGCGGTATGGGCGGGAACGGGCCGCGATGGTCGCAAACGTGATCACGTACCGCGCCAGATCCGTCCTCCAGGATGTCGGGAAGGCGTTTGGCCTGACCCAGGCCCAGGTCAGCGGCCTCACGAAGTACCTTGACACGAGGAGTTCGAAGGCACTCAGGGAGGTGGTTGAGCTCCCTGCGGGGTTGACCGCTGATCTCATCTATGACGTGTGTCACCGGCTGGACGGCTTTCCGCGTCATCTCGGGATCCATTCCGGTGGCATGGTCATCACGCGGCGACCCCTGTGGGAGACGACCCCACTCGAGTGGGGGCGAATGACGGATCGTTCGGTGCTCCAGTGGGACAAGAACGACGCCGCCCTGATGGGACTCGCCAAGTTCGACCTTCTCGCCCTCGGTGCCCTCAACGCGTTGCATCTATCGGTTGATCTCATTGCGGACACCCACGGCGTCGAGATCGACCTGGCCGAGATTCCGCAAGAACCTGTCGTCTATGACATGCTTACCAGGGCCGACACGATCGGGGTTTTCCAGGTCGAGTCCCGCGCCCAGATGGCGACCCTGCCGAGGATGAAACCTCGCACCTTCTACGACCTCGCCGTTGAGGTTGCCCTGATCAGACCCGGACCCATCCAGGGCCAGTCGGTCCATCCATACCTGCGCAGACGCAACGGTGAGGAGCCGGTCACCCATTTCCACCCGTCCGTGGAGCCGATTCTCGCCAAGACACTCGGTGTCCCCATCTTCCAGGAACAGCTGATGGAACTTGCGCGGATCTGTGCCGGGTTCTCCCCTGGACAGTCGGATCGACTCCGAC
>CAZULI010000068.1:0-7771 GCA_964621095.1 uncultured Acidimicrobiaceae bacterium
CTGACCGGGGTTGCATCCACACACGCCCAGGTCTTTGATCTCAAACCCGAGACGGACGTGTACTGGTGCGCCGCCGATGTTGGCTGGGTGACCGGGCACTCCTACATCGTGTATGGGCCGCTCGCCAACCACACGACGGGGATCCTGTACGAAGGCGCGCCCGACTTTCCCGACAAGGACCGCTTGTGGTCGATCGTTGAGGAGTACGGGGTGACGATCCTCTACACGGCACCCACGGCGATTCGGGCGTTCATGAAGTGGGGATCCGAGTACCCGGAGCGTCATGACCTGTCGTCTCTCCGTCTCCTCGGAACGGTCGGTGAACCGATCAACCCGGAAGCGTGGATGTGGTACCACACCAACATCGGTGCCAGTCGATGCCCCATCGTCGACACGTGGTGGCAGACCGAGACCGGGGCGATCATGATCAGCCCCCTTCCCGGGGTCACGACGACGAAACCCGGATCGGCAACCAAGGCGATGCCCGGTATCAGCGCAGACGTGGTTGACACCCAGGGCAACTCGGTCGCACCGGGGGGTGGTGGGTTCCTGACGATCACCAAACCGTGGCCGGCCATGCTGCGATCCCTCTACGGCGATGACCAGCGGTACGTCGACACGTACTGGTCGAGGTACCCCGGCGTTTACTTCCCCGGTGACGGCGCCAAGGTTGACCACGACGGTTATCTGTGGGTCCTCGGACGCGTCGATGACGTCATGAACGTTGCCGGGCATCGTCTCTCAACCATGGAGATCGAGTCAGCGCTGGTCTCTCACCCCGGTGTTGCTGAGGCAGCTGTGGTCGGAGCGACTGATGACATCTCCGGTCAGGCGATCGCTGCGTTCGTCACCCTTCGCACCGGATTCGAGGAGTCGGACGAGTTGACCGCGGAGTTGAAGGCTCATGTTTCGGAGAAGATCGGGGCCATCGCCCGACCAAAGACGATCATTTTCACTCCGGATCTACCCAAGACTCGGTCGGGGAAGATCATGCGGCGACTCCTCCGGGACATCTCGGACAAACGTGCGCTCGGGGATGTGACGACCCTCGCGAACGCCGATGTCGTCGACGCGATCGCAGAACAAGCCAAGCTGCACCTCGACGACGAGGACTGACCGAGGGGCGGTCAGGGAGTGCCGGCGACCGGTTGCGGCTCGTCGGAGATGGGGATCGGTTTTTCGTGCGCGAAAGGATCCCGATCCGTCAACTTGCACCAGATGTAAACAGCCACGTCCCTGATTGATGCGATGATCGGAACCGCCAGCAGCGATCCGAGAAGGCCCCCAACCTGGAACCCGGCCAGGAGACCGATGAGGACGATGGCAGGCCGGAGTTGGACCGCCGTTCCCATGACCTTGGGGGCGATGAGGTTCGCCTGGAGTTGGACCACAACGAGATAAATCACGAGGACCATGAGCCCAAACCACCAGTTCTCGAGGTCGGGCCAACGCGTCGTCCCCGAGATGAGGGCAGCGAGGACCCCTGGGATCGTGGCGAGAATCGGGCCAAACGTGGGGATCATGTTGAGCACCACCATGATCGCACCCATCAGAAACGCCCCGGGCATCCCCACAAAATACAGAACGACGAACAACATGACACCAGTGATGATCGAGTTGATCAGCTGCCCGTAGAGGTACCCCGTCCAGACCCTCCGCTGCTTTCTCATCATCATCAGACCGTCGCGCTCATACCCTTGGGGAAGGTTCTCGACGAGTCGGCCATGCATCCGGTGGCTGTCGGCGTTGAGGTACATCGCCACGAGTGCGGTCAGAATTGCTGAGGTGATGGCAGCGGTGATGATGCCCGCGACCGTACGAACACTGCCGAGGGACCGGCCAAGAATGTTGACGATCGTGGTGGCATCAATGACCGTCGCCCCATCCCCGGTTCCCGTGACGGGTGCCCGCAGAAGACTCATCAACCCGGTCATGTCAATCGTCAACCCGAAGATGTGGAAGTAGTTGTTTGCATCGATCTCCCCCAACAGCCACACACGCGCGTCGTTGAGTGTCCCCACCGGATCGAGCTCAGAGATCGATCGCACAACCTGATTCACGAGGATGTAGCCAAACGTCAGGGTTGCGACGAACACGACGAGATAGGCAATCAGCAGGGCCAGCCCCCTCGGGATGCGGAGTCGTTGGTGTGCGAACCGAACGAGGGGGGCAACCAGAAACGCGATCAACCCAGCGAGGGCTGCAATCGCAAGAACGTTACGAATGAGGTACACCCCCACCAACACCAGAAGAAACGACATGGCGACGACGAGAAGTTTTGCGTTCTCCCCCCACGGCGGCGATGGCGGGTAGAAGTTCTGGGCGCCGACGCGTGCCGGTCCTGACGGCGTGGGATGTTCGTTGAGCTCGATCGTCCGATCATCATCCATGGGTCTACGGTAAACGAAAACGCGCGATGAGTGAGGGCATGTTTTGACGATGGGCCGGTACGACCCATCGCTGGGACAGCCGTCCACCCTCAGCTGAACCGGGGGACCTCGCCCCCCTCAGACCGGGTGGTTCACTGCACCAACGCCGAACCGAGGGCAGCAAGCACCTCGTCGAGTTGGGCATCGGTGATCACAAGGGGCGGGCATAACGTGATCGTTGCCGGCAGCGATCTCGCAATGACCCCCGATTTCAGCATTCGGGCAAAGACATCGGCTTCACTGACCCCTGCCGGGAGCGCCACAGCCCACATCCCCCCAATGCCGCGCACACCGGTCACGAGACCCTTGTCCTGGAGGGCTCCAAGCCCTTCCTTGAACTTCGCCTCGATCCTCGACACCTGTCCCAACAGTCCTTCACTCTCAAGAATGTCGATGTTGGCGAGTCCCGCTGCACACGCCGCGGGATGCCCCGAGTAGGTGAACCCGTGCCGAAACACAAAACTGGGATCATCGGCAAGCGTGTCAGCGACGCCATCACCGACGATGACTCCCCCAAGGGGTTGGTACCCGCTCGTGACGGCCTTGGCAAACGTGGTGAGGTCCGGTGTCACGCCGAACCGTTCACTAGCGAGCCAGGTTCCCAGTCGACCGAACCCGGTGATGACCTCGTCAAAGATCAGGTACGCCCCGAAGCGATCACAGAGCTCCCGCAGTCCCTCGAGATACCCGTCCTGTGGTGGGTACACCCCGCCAGCCCCCTGCACCGGTTCGGTGATGACCGCTGCAACCTCCCCTGCGTGCTCTAGGAGAGCCGCCTCCATCTTCAGGAGATCGTCAGGGTCGACGTTCACCACGTCGCCGAGGAACGGCCCAAACCCGACCTTGTTGGTCGGAAGGCCGGACACACTCGTTCCGCCATACGCGACACCGTGATACGCACGCTCCCGGGAGATGATGACCGTCCGCTCCGGATGGCCCGCCTGTGCCTGGGCGATGCGAGCGATCTTCATTGCTGATTCGACGGCCTCGGACCCAGAACAGCAGAAGAAAATGCGGGGATGATCGTACGGGGACACGGCCGCGATGCGGTCGGCTAGGGCGTCCGCTGGCGGGTTGGTGAAGCTCGAGAAGGTGTGAAACCCTGCGATCTCTCTCATCTGGGTTGCGACGGCGTCGGCGATCTCGGTTCGACCGTACCCGACGTTGGCGTACCACAACGACGCCATGGCATCGATGTAGACCCTGCCGTTGGAGTCGGTGACGGTTGCGCCGCTGCCCGACACGATCGAGACGAACTCATCGGCAGATTTGGTCGGGGGGGCGAAGGGGTGAAGGAGCGTTGGAGTTGACATGGTCCCAGCGTACCGAACGTCAAGACCCTGTGCAGACGAGAGCGCTGACACGCCACCGCCATGATCACCCTGTCGATACGGAACGGGTGGGGCGACCCACCGGAGACGGGTTCAGAAATCGATGCCTTTTCGGGCTGCGATCCCCTTGTCGAAGGGGTGTTTGATCTTCTTCATCTCGGTCACGGTGTCCGCGATGGCGATGAGATCCTCGTGGGCGTCGCGGCCGGTCACAATCACGTTCACCCCCGAGGGGCGGTTGGCGATGGTCTCAACGACATCGGCGACATCAATCCAACCAAACGTGACCGGGTACGTCGCCTCATCAAGGATGATGAGTTCGTGCGCCCCCGAGGTGATCGCGTCCTTGGCGAGCTGCCATGCATCCGAGGCCGCCTTGGCGGTCGCGTCCATGTCGTTGGACTCCCATGTGAACCCATCGCCACCGGTCACCCAGTCCACACCGAGCTGATCAGCCATTTTCTTCTCACCGGTCTTCCAACTCTCTGACTTGATGAACTGGATGACCTTCACACGCCAGCCCCGTGCGAGGGCACGAAGCATCACGCCGAACGCGGAACTTGATTTCCCCTTCCCGTCCCCCGTGTTGATGATGAAAAGATCCCGTCGATGTTCACCTGCCATGGAGACTCCCTTGCCGTCGCAGCGAAACCACAACTCTGGTGTCTTCTATCTCAATCACCCTGATCGTAGGTTCAAACACGCTCCCCAGGGTGGGTTCGTCAAGAACGTCCTCGGGGGTACCGACCGCAACAACCCACCCGTTATCGAGAAGGGTCAGTTCATCACAGAACTGGGCGGCCGCCGTGAGATCGTGCATCGCACTGACAATGGTGACCCCCTTCTCATGCTGGATCTGGGCGATCAGTTCGAGGACCTCATGCTGGGCGGCAACATCAAGGGACGCCGTGGCTTCATCAAGGACCACAACGGGCGCCTCCTGTGCCAACACGCGGGCGAGGGAAACCCGCTGTGTCTCTCCACCTGAGAGTGACGCCACATCGCGTTCGGCGAACGCCGAGATGCCGAGGGACCGGAGGGAGTCCCAGACAACAGCGATGTCCTCTGCCCGTTCGGCTGCCAGCAGCCCGAGATGTGGTGTCCTTCCCAGCAGCACGAAGTCGAACACGGACATGCCAGGGGGGTAGACCGGTCGTTGGGGCACATACGCGATGTTGCGCGCCATCGATTTGGCGGTACCGCTGCCCACCGGGGCATCTGCCACGGTGATGGATCCGGTATGGGGGAGCACCCCGACCAGGGCCTTGAGCATGGTTGACTTTCCGGACCCGTTTGGCCCGATGATCCCCATCCATCGTCCCTCGTCGACCGACAGCGACACTCCCGAGAGGATCTCGGTGTGTCCGTAGGAGACCCCGACTGAGGACATGACCACGCCACTCATGTGACAACCCCCTTGCTCCGTCTCAGCACAACGGCGAAGAACGGTGCACCGACAAACGCGGTCACGACACCAATGGGGATCTCGACGGGGCTCTGGGCGGTACGTGCGACGATGTCCGCAAGAACAAGGAAGCTCCCGCCGACCAGAAGCGACAGCGGAACAATGACACGGTATGACGCCGATGTCATGAGACGGACCGTATGGGGAACGATGATCCCCACAAACCCGATCAGACCGCTGACGGCAACAACGGCAGCGGTCCCAAGTGTTGCAAAGCCGATCAGAAGGAGTCGCACCCGTGCTGGATGCAGACCGAGCGTTGATGCTTCGCTGTCACCAACGGACATCACATCAAGCAGCCGTCTGAACGCGACGAGGACACCTGAGCACACCACCACGTACGGAAGCACCAGGCGCACCTCAGACCAGCCGGCCGTCGTGAGGCTTCCGAGAATCCACCCGTAGACCTCGCGGAGTGTGTCGGACTCCTTCTGCTGGAGAAACGTCTGGATGGCGGTCAGGAACGCAGCCACCGCAACGCCAGCGAGAATCAACGTGACCGCAGTTCTCCCCGAACGAACGGTGTACCCCATCAGGTACGCAAGGGCGACGCCGGCAACGGCTCCAATGAACGCGGCAAGTGGGAGTGGATCGATGAACCAGCCAGACGTACTCGGACCGTACACAATGGCGATCGTGGCGCCAAGACCGGCTCCCGCGCCAGCCCCCAGCAAGTAGGGGTCAGCCAACGGGTTGCGAAACACACCTTGATACGCCGACCCGGCGACCGACAGCATCGACCCGACGAGCACACCAAGCACGACACGGGGCATGCGAATCTGCCACACGATGTCGTCAGCTCTCTTGTCAAGAGGGGAGTCGACACCGAGGAACGGGATCTTTGACAGTACGGAGGAGATGATCTCCCACGGCGAGATCGATGCCGGACCGATCATTGCTCCCGCAATGACCGATCCGACAAGCAGCACCGTTGGTCCAACGATCCACCACCACCGGAGTCTGAGTCCCGAGGGGCGCCCTGCGTTCACGTGCCAGCAGGTGTCATGTGCGACACGACCGAAGGGATGGCATCTGTGATCGCATCGAGCACCTCGACAATACGGGGACTCCAGCGGGACGCGATGTCGTCGTTGAGTTCGACAACCCCGCCGTTGGTGACGGCTGCGAGGGAACCCCACCCAGGACGTGCAGCCACCGTTTCAGCACTCTGACCACAACAGATCGTGTTTGCAAGCAGGATCAGGGTCGGGTTGGACTCGACGATGTACTCCTGGCTGAGCTGGGGGAACCCGAATCCGTCAGGGTCTGGTGCTTCGTCCGCGATGTTGGCAAGACCGGTGGGAGCGATCAGTTGTCCGATGAACGTGGCCGTGGTAGCCGTGTACAGCATCTCGTCGAGCTCGTAGTAGTACGTCAACCCCTGTGCTTCGTTTGCGATCGATTCAGCAGCGTCCAGGATCCTTGACTGGGTATCGGCCACGATCATGGCGGCTTGTGCGATGTGCCCGGTTGCGGCACCCGTCTGCTCCCACTGGGTGTACGCCTCCTCGAGCGAGGCAGCGGTCCCGAAGAGGATGACGGGGATGCCGAGCGTTTCAAGACCGGCAACGACGTCTCCTGGATCAAATGAGATGAACACGAGATCAGGGTCGTACTCGGCAATGGCTTCCACGCTCGGGGACCACGCCGACAGATCCGTCATGGGTGCTTCAGCCGGGTAGTTGGAAGCTGAATCGACCGCGATGACCTGCTCCCCCGCACCGATCGCAAACAGCACCTCGGTTGCTGTCGGAGAGATCGACACGATCCGTTCGGGCCGTTGCTCGACCGTCACGGGTCCGTTGGCAGCAGCAATCGTGACGGGGAAGCCATCATCGACGGCCTCAGTGGTGGTTGTGGTCGATGACGACGTGGTCGTGGACTCGACCGCTTCCGTGGTCGTCGTTTCTGCGACATCGCTGCTCGAACATGCACCAGCCATCAATGCGAGTGCCATGAGCAACAGGGTGATTCGTTTCAACACAATCGGTTTCTCCTTTCCATGGAGGAGACAACCGTTGCGAGGCATGGACCCCTCCTCCGGAGGTCAGGTCGCCTGCTGGCGGGAGGCGTCCTGGCTACCTCACGAAGGAGGATCACAGTTGCGGGACAGCGCCGGAATCTCACCGGACTTCGCTCTGCGTCAGCACCCGGGAAATCCCGGTACGTGCCACGAAGGGTAGCGCGCGGTTTGCACGCAACAACCGTGCTTAATCACGTCATCGGACCGAGGCACCACCCGGACACCGATGGCGGCTCACCGTGTCGGGGAGCTTCCCTGCCTAAGGTTCCCGGCAAAAGGGGTATCACATCGACACGGAATCCGAGGACTACACCCACCGACTCGTTCAGCACAACCAAGCGGTGTGGAAGCGGTTCGTCCCAAACCCGTACCGCTGGTGGATCCGCAACCTTGACCTGGGGTTTGTTCTCGATGTGGGGTGCGGCATTGGCAGAACTCTGCGGTATCTCGACGGTCACGGTGTGGGGATCGATCACAACGAGAGCTCCGTCGCGTACTGTGTCGAACAGGGGTTGCAGGCGTT
>CAZULI010000069.1:0-7667 GCA_964621095.1 uncultured Acidimicrobiaceae bacterium
GCATCGACCCAGTGTATCCGCGCGACCCCATCGCGAGGTAGATGCGCTCCCCCCGTTCGTAGGTGCGAACGAACATGGTGCCGAGGAGCGTTGCCATCGGTTTGATCTGGGTGAACCAGCGGGCGTCGTACGCGCGAGACGCCATGGCGACCCGCATCCGTGACCAGTCCGACATGATCACATCCACGTACCGCACCATGAATCCGGCAATGGCCGTGATGATGGACGGTGTCCTGAGGCCGTCAAGGCCCGTCAGCATCTCGGGAACCTGGGTCGTGGCACCAAGGATGACCGCCACCGAGAGTCCGAGCGTCGCTTTGGCAAGAATGTTCCACGCGTCCCACAGACCCGCCTCGGACAGGGGGAGGCCCAACACCTCAACGGTTGGCCCGCCACCAAGGATCGGGAGCAGGAGCGCGACGAGGAGAAACGGGACCTCAATGATCATGCGTCGTCCGGCGAAACGAGGTCCGATGCGAGCAATCCCGGCAAGCGTGACGATGACCGCCACGTACAGTCCGAACGCCCAGAACGCCTGCCGCGGTGTGACGACGATGCCCATGACGATGAGGAACGCACCAGCGATCTTGACCTGGGGGGCTACCCGGTGCAGGACCGAGTGGCCATGGAGATACAGGGCATGGGCATGGCCAGCGCCCATGTCACTCCTTGGATGATGGCTGCTGGGGATCCGATCTCCCCAAGATCCTGAACAACCCGTACCCAAGGCCGAGCGTGAGAACGATCCCCACGGCGCCGCCGAGCGCGAGTGACACGCCCTGTTCCCCGTACCCGGCGAACGGTGAATCCTCCAACGCATGATCCTGTGCGGCGTCGGCGAACCCATGGGATTCAGCGATGTATTCCAGACCATCGGGTTGCGAGGATGCGAACTGGCTCAGTACGACGCCAATCACCGCGATCACGATGAGGGCCGAGATGGTGAGCAGAACGTTGCGTTTCATGCCACGAGATCCTCGGTGCGTGAGCCCACATAGGTCGACGCGCCGTACACGAGGTCAGGGCGCAATCGTACGACCGCGCCAACGACGGCGGCGGTGATGATGCCCTCTCCGATGCCGATGATCACATGGGTTCCGATGAGGCTCCACAACACTGATGACAGGGTGACCGACGTCGTGGTCCCGGCAAGGGCGAACTGCACGCCAAAGCCAGCAGCCGCAAGAGGTACCGAGAGGGCGGCTGCCGCCCCTGCCATGACGACGACTGCTCGAGGTGAACCGCTCGAGAGTTTCAGGAGCGCGCGATACAGCCAGTACCCACCGACCCCTGCAATGGCGGCCATGTTGATGATGTTGAGTCCGAGGGCCGTGAGTCCACCATCGGCAAACACCAGCCCTTGGACGAGGAGAACAATGGTGATCACGAGGTATCCCGCAGCGGGGCCGACCAGGACCGCCACCAGCACCCCACCGATGAGATGGCCACTGACGCCGGGGAGAACCGGGAAGTTGATCATCTGGGCGGCGAACACGAACGCAGCACTCAACGCTGCGAGGGGGACCAGGCGGTCCGTCAGATACGCCTTGGCTCTACCAAGGGCGTAGGCGAACCCTCCCGCTGCCCCGACCCCGGCAACCGCCGAGGCCCCGGGTCCGATGAATCCGTCTGGAATGTGCACCATGCTCCTTATTGCAAGCGACTCGCAATAAGACTACACGGTCGGAGCCTTCTGTGCACAATCTGCACACAGTCCTGACACGGCGAAATGCCCCAAGTGAGGGACAAAGCCGGTCTGTTCGGTGATGGCGTCGGTGAAGGTACGAACATCCTTGAACGGGATCGACATCGTGACACCACAGGACGAGCACACCAGGTGCTGGTGGTCGGCCTCTTCAGCAAGGTGGTACACCGATGGTCCATGCCCGAGATGCCCATGCGTGATCGCCCCGGCGCGCTCAAGCGCGTCAAGGGTTCGATACACCGTTGCCATGTCCAGATCGCCGTCCCCCTGCCTGTCCACGGCATCGAAGATGTCCGTGGCAGTGAGGTGGTTGCCGTGATGTTCGGCGATCGCCATGCACACCAGTCTGCGGGCGTTCGTGATCCTGAGCCCCTCCGAACGGAGGAGTTTGATCAGATCATCCGCAGAGATGTGCACGTCGGAACTCGGAGCTGACTGACCGTCAGCCCCAGATACGCGCTCGGTCGATCGTGATCTCGTAGTTGACGCGCACCTCGTCAGGACTGTTCTGGTACTCGGGCTTTCCGCGATACTTCTGGTTCAGTGAGTTGATGAGCCATTTCCCGTCGGTGGCACTCTTGGTGACTCTTCCCTGGAGGGTGTAGTTCTTGTACGGGCTCCCGACAGGGGAGAATGAGAGCGCGACACGCGGATCGTTGGCGATGTTGCGCTCCTTGACACGACCCGTCGCCGTCGAAACGAGCACCTTGTCGCCGTCCCGGCCCGCCCATACAACCGTGATGTGTGGCGAACCGTCAGGGTTGATGGAAGCAATGTGCACGAATACTTTGTCGTCGAGTGCGTCGCGGATCTCCTGTGGAAGTTCCATGGTTTGGTCTCCTGGCTTGGCTGGTTTGACTGCAGCGTAGAGGAATCTCGATATCGGAGCTACATCTGTTGTCGTGGGTGCTCCTGTCACCGAGGAGTTGGCGACGTCGCTACGGCGTGAGAGGTTGGCCTGCCATGAATGCGTTGATCACGCCGCGTGTCTCATCGACTGGGACCACGTACGCCCGTCCATCGCTCCCCGTGGAGTTCTTGACGGGGAGTGTCCTGGCATCAATGCTTCGTGAGTCGATGGTCAACGCCTTGCGGCCGAGGTCCGCCATCAACCCAAGGGTGAGTCCTTCGTCCGCTTTGATCTGGCTGGCGAACGTCGGGAGAAAACTCGGAAGGTTGAACGCGCTTGATGGGGAGGTCACCTGGGAGAACAGTGCGATGAGGATCTCCTGCTGGCGTCCGGTTCGTGCGATGTCGCCACCACTCGTCGATGTCCATGATCCGTTCTTCAGAATCTCGTAGTGACGGGAGCGTGAGTACGCGACCGCCTGCTCCCCGTTGAGGGTGTGTCGGCCTGCCTCGGTCCGGAACCCCGACTTTTCGTCCCGCCCCGGGTAGTCGAACTCAAGGGTCACCCCACCCAGGGAGTCGACCACCGCCCCCACGCCTGCAAAGTCGATTTCGACGTAATGATGGATCGGGATCGAGGTCTCGGCCTGGATCGTCTCGACCAGGAGATCGGGCCCTCCGATCACGTACGCAGCGTTGAGGCGGTTGATCCCGTTGCCAGGGATGTTCGCCTTCCAATCGCGGGGGACGCTCAGCAGCTGGATGCCAGAGTCGGTGATGTGGGCGATCATCATGACATCGGTTCGTCGTCCGGCGAAATCACCAAACGTGTCCTTCCACTCCGGGGGCAGGGTTGAACGATCGTCAACCCCAACGATCAGAAAGTTGACCCACTCACCGTCAGCAAGGGGGGTGGTGTCCAGGGAGGTGAGTTCGGTGGCGGCGATCCGGTCGATCTTCCCCTCGGTGTATCTCAGGAATGCGTACCCACCAAACACGCCAACCAC
Organism: uncultured Acidimicrobiaceae bacterium; assembly: GCA_964621095.1. Lineage (GTDB taxonomy): Bacteria > Actinomycetota > Acidimicrobiia > Spongiisociales > UBA5794 > UBA5794. The sequence continues at coordinate 3,562 of CAZULI010000069.1, forward strand.
CGCAAGGATCAACAGACTGAGGAGAATCTTCTGGGGCGCGCTCCAGCGCTTCCTCCCATCTCCGCCCTTGGACGTTTGGGGGGTGACGGGAATCTCCGGGAAGGTCTCAGTGTCCCACTGCATGCGATGGCGGAGGTTAGGAGCCGAACCCCGGTACGACATCAGAATCGGATGCGGTGTGTGGCCGTCCGAATGTTGACCGGTTCGGGCCGGTACCCTTACGCCATGCCAAACAAGATTCACTCCCAGGATGTAACGGTCGGATCGGCCAGGGCGGGAGCCCGAGCCATGCTGCGGGCAGTGGGCCTGGGCGAGGACGACTTCGCCAAAGCTCAGGTTGGTGTCGTCTCGGCGGGCAATGAAGTGACGCCCTGCAACGTCACGGGGCCCAAGCTGGCAGGGTTTGCAAAGATTGGTGTGCGCGAAGCTGGCGCCGTCGGTCTGGAGTTTGCGACCATCGCCGTGTCAGACGGCATCTCGATGGGCCATGAGGGGATGCGCGCATCGCTTGTCTCTCGCGAGATCATTGCAGACAGTGTCGAGTTGGTCATGCACGCAGAGCGGTTTGATGGGATGGTCTCGATCGCTGGCTGTGACAAGTCGCTTCCCGGGATGTTGATGTCGGCTGCCCGCCACAACCTGCCGTCGGTGTTCCTCTACGGTGGGTCGTCCCTGCCGGGGGTGCTTGACGGGAAGGACATCTCCATTGTCGATGTGTTCGAAGGGATCGGTGCCCATTCCGAAGGCACCATCACCGACGCCCAACTCCTGAATATCGAACAGCACGCCTGCCCGGGGGATGGCGCGTGTGCCGGCATGTTCACCGCAAACACGATGGCGTCGGTGGGTGAGGCGATCGGCATGTCGCTTCCCGGTTCGGCGTCGGTTCCTGCCGTTGATGCACGACTTGAGGATTACGCCCGTCGTTCAGGGCAGGCCGTCATCGCGTTGCTCGAACAGGACATCCGTCCACGGGACATCATGACACGAAAGGCGTTCGAGAACGCCATCACGGTCGTCATGGCGCTCGGTGGATCCACGAACGCGGTCCTTCACCTGATGGCGATGGCGTACGAAGCCAACGTCGAGCTGACCCTTGAGGACTTTGATGCGATTGCACGTCGTACCCCCCACATCGGCGACATGAAGCCGTTTGGCCGGTACCACATGGTCGATCTCGACCGCATCGGTGGCGTCCCGGTTGTGCTCAAACTTCTCCTCGACGCCGGCCTCCTCCACGGGGACACCATGACCGTGACCGGCAAGACGATGGCGGAGAATCTCGCCGACGTGGTGTTCCCAACGGACCAGGACGTCGTTCGGCCCATCGACAACCCGCTCGCACCCGTGGGGGGCATCGCGATCCTGCGGGGATCGCTTGCACCCGAAGGCGCTGTGGTCAAGATCGCCGGTATCGACCTTGATGTGTTCGAGGGCACGGCACGGGTGTTCGACGATGAGCAGCACGCGCTCAAGGCGATGTGGACGCACGATCTTCACCCACAGGATGTGGTCGTCATTCGGTACGAGGGACCGAAGGGTGGCCCCGGGATGCGCGAGATGCTCGCCATCACCGCCGCCATCAAGGGTTCAGAGCTCGGCAAGGAGGTCCTGTTGATCACCGATGGCCGGTTCTCGGGTGGGACCACCGGGCTCTGCATCGGGCATGTCGCGCCCGAGGCGGCAGCTGGCGGTCCGATCGGGCTGGTGCGCGAGGGTGACAAGATCCGGGTCGACATCCCGAACCGCCGACTCGACGTCCTCGTTGATGATGCCGAGCTTGCCAGGCGGCGGGCTGAATGGGAACCGATCCCGGCGAGATACACCCGTGGAGCGCTTGCCAAGTACGCAAAACTGGTCGGGTCCGCCGAGACCGGCGCCGTCTGCTCCTGACCTGAAATCTGTTCAAACCGAGGGTTGGTCTCCCGTCCGTCTCGACGCGGCCCGCACGAACCGGTACCTACGGATCCACCGTGAGGGTGGTGACGCCGATGGGTTTGTCGAAGGTTGACATGCGAACGGTGAGGCGCAGCTCCCAGTTCCCTGGCACAGGAACTTCGACGTCAGCCGCGTAGGTGCCCTGGTCGCTGCGTTCGGTGGCGTAGCTGATGGGGCCGACACCGAGCGCACGCTCGTTGAGTTCGATGATGGGTGCATCGAGCGCGTCCACTGGGTTCCCGTCCTTGGCAACCAGGAAGATGACGAGGCTGTTGGTGCCGGTTCGGGCAGGCTCCACGACCACTCTGGCGGTCATGTCGCCGAGGTCCACGTCAAGAACCGTGGCAGGCTGGGCGCCACTCGTCGTCGTGGTTGGCGGTTGGTCAGGGGTTGCAGAAGCGACAGGGCTACGGTCGACCAGCAGGGCCGTGACCGCCACCACCGCGACGAGGAGGACCGCCTCGACCCGGACCACACGTGCGATGCGGGCACGCCCCCCGGACGGCTCAGCAGCGAGCCTCGGCATGAGCCGTACCCGGTTGTACCCCCCGAGCGCAGCCACGACCACCACGAGGCCAACCTTGACCAACAAGGTGGTGCCGTAGCTGGTTTCGATGAGCGCACGCCAGGAGCCGAGGATCCGCCACGCCATGACCACACCAACCCCGGCGGCGGCCACCAGGGCGATGGCGGCAAGGGTGCTGAACCGTGTGATGATTGCCGCTGTCGGACCAGCGTCGTCATGGTTGTGGCGGGAGCGGAGCGTCACGACCAGTCCGATCACGCCACCAAGCCAGACCGCACCGGCGGCCAGGTGCACCAGGTCTGCACTGATCACGAGCCACGGCGGGCCGAACGTTCGCGTGTGACCGGTCACCACGAACCCACCCAGGGCAAGCGCCGCACCGGTGAGCATGACCACGACGGCGCCGCGGTGGTTGCACCGGCTCCCCACCAGGAGGGCAGTCAGACCAACCAGTGTCACCATCGCGGCAACTCCGACGGCCCCCGTGACCACATCGGTCCAGACGGTGGCTTGGCCCAACCCCGCCAGCCCGTCACCGGCGAGATCGACGATGTGGATGGGGAGTGCGGCGACCACCCCCACCGCACCCAGGACACCCGCGCCAAACGCAAGACGAGCCAGACGCCGTTTCTCGTCACCCTCGTCATGGACGAACGCCGTGAAGATCGTGAGGCCCACCGCGACCAGAACCCCCAGATACGCAGCGAACGTCACCAACGCCCGAAGCACGTCCAACCCGGGACGAGCACCATCGGCGGGTGGTTCAACGGGGTTTGGACCCGATGAGGGGGCGCCAACCGAGAACACGAAGGCGCCGGAGAGGGGGTGCGAGTCGGATGAGACCACCCGCCAGGACACCACGTAGCTCCCCTCCCCGTCCAGTGGCGGAAGCGGAACCAGCACTGTCGTGTCGACCACGTGGACGTCGCCGATCTCAACGGGTTGCCCGTCGGGTCCCAGGATGGTGATGCCACCGTCAAGGGGTGCCACGATCTCGTTGAACTGCAACGTCACCTCGGTGGGTGCAGCCGCAAGTACCTCCCCATCAGCAGGAGCCGTGCCCTCCAACACGGCATGAGCGTCGGCACGGGCGGGGAACAGCACCACGGCTGCGGCCACCACCAACAGCGCCCACAGACGTCGGGATGTCATGGCAGGGAGGTCATGAACGGCGGCGTCGCAGGAGCAAGGAGGTGCCTCCGAGGACGACACCGACCACACCAACGATCAACGCAACCACCGCCAACCCATTTGATGCGCTCGTGTTGTCCGACCCGTCATGGTCAGCAGCGACGAGCGTGATCGACGGCGCAGGTTCCTCCAACTCACTCGACTCGACCGCGTCGGTTGGGCGCTCGACCCAGGCGGTCTCCCCCTCCTCACAGATCTGGACCACCGGAAAGTACAAGGTTGCTCCCGGCGTGTCAGGCGTCTTGAGCGACAACTCGAACGTGTCGCGCACGCCGTCGGGGAGCGGCGTCTTTGCGGTGTACACCACCTCAGCCACCCGCTCGGTCAACTGCACACCGTGGCCGCCGCCGATCGGCTCATCGAGCTGCTCCATCACCTTGGCAACGTCCCAGTTCGGGTTCCGCGTCGGGGTGACCTGGGGGATCTCCATCGGGATCTGGATTCGTATCTC
>CAZULI010000070.1:0-7491 GCA_964621095.1 uncultured Acidimicrobiaceae bacterium
AATACGACCCGCAAACAGCACGAGCGCTGCAGCAGACGCAGACATGGACCACGAATCAACCGCAAACGTTGGTATGTATGCCGCAAGACCGAACTGTGCAAGCGCCGCGATGCCCCCGAGAAACACGGGAGCTCCGAGGAGACCGGCCACACCACGGAGGTCTCTCCATCTGATCGCCTCGGCGTCCGGCAGATTGATCTTGACCAATGCCAGAGCAACCATGGCTGCAAGAACGGCTGATCCGACGTACACCGCCCTCCACGATGATGTGCCGAACACCGCAATCGAGCCGGCCGCGACCGCAAGGCCGAGTGAGTACGAAATCCCGTACCTCCCCATTGCCTGCCCACGCCGACCTGGCTTTGCAAGGACGCCGATCGAGAAGACACCTGCGGCGTAGAAGAGCCCTGCAGCGAAGCCGCACGTCGCCTGTGCAACCAGGAACACCATCTCTGAGCCGGCGGCGGCAGCAAGGATGCAGCCGATCATCGACAGCACGGCGGCGCTGAACGCCGTCAACCGAGCCGAGAACGTTGACAACGACCACCCGCCTGCGAGGTTGCCGACACCCGCCGACACCGATACGATGCCCAGAAGTCGAGCACTTGACGCCGTTCCGAGGCCGAGTTCCTCAGTGAAAATGGGGAGAACCGGGGCAAGGAGGGACTCACCCAGCGTCACGGCAATGTAGGTTGCCATGACGATACTGAAGGCAAATCCGGGGTGAAACGACTCTTTCCGCTGCGGTTTGGGATCAACGTTTGACAAGTGCTCCACTCCTGATATCCTGTAATGGATATTGTATCCAGCTTGAGGAGTGTATCATGTCCAAGCGAGTTGTCGTAGTTGGAGGGGGCTGGTCAGGAGCCGCGGCCGCCCACGCCGCGTACATGGCTGGCGCCGATTCTGTTGTCCTTGTTGAGCGCACCGACTACCTCCTTGGCACGGGTCTTGTCGGTGGAATCATGCGTAACAACGGACGGTTCACCGCCGCAGAAGAGATGATCGCCATGGGTGGCGGTCTCATGTTCGAGATCTGTGATGAAGTCTCCATCCACAGGAATTTCGCGTTCCCCGGTCACGAGCATGCGTCACTCTATGACGTCACCGCGATCGAGCCAGCCGTCAACAAGGCACTGATCGGTGAAGGAATCGATGTCCGACTCCTCCACCGTGTGACCAAGATCAACATGTCGGATGGTTCGATCAACTCGATCCACATGGAGAACGGAACCGTCATTGAGGGTGACATCTTCGTCGACGCCACCGGCACCGTCGGTCCCCAGAAGAACTGCACCCGGTGGGGTTCGGGATGTGTCATGTGCATCGTACGCTGCCCCACCTTCGGACCACGGACAAGCGTCTCCGGACTCGCCGGTTCCGAGGACCGCAACGGTTGGCGCAAGGACGGCCAGGTCGGGGTCATGAGTGGTTCCTGCAAGTTGAGCAAGGACTCCCTCTCCCCCGAGCTCTCACGTGAGTTGTCCGAAAAGGGCCTCCTCGTGGTGCCGCTCCCGACGGCGATCGTCGAGAAGATGAACAAGAAGCTGGGCGACAAGGCCTGCCAGCAGTACGCACTTGCCGAGTACGCTGACAACATCGTCATCCTTGACACTGGCCAAGCGAAGATGATGACCTCCTACATGGATCTCTCCGATCTCAGGTCGATTCCTGGGTTCGAGGAAGCCCGGTATGAGGATCCGTACTCCGGGTCGCTCGGCAACTCGATTCGGTTCCTTGACATGGCCCGTCGCGACAACACGATGAAGGTTGAGTGCGACGTCGACAACCTGTACTGCGGAGGCGAGAAGGCTGGGCTGCTGGTTGGTCACACCGAAGCGATCGTGACAGGAACACTTGCCGGACACAACGCTGTGCGTCAACTGGCGGGAAGGGCTCCGATCGAGCTTCCACACGATCTCGCAACGGGTGACTCCATCTCGTACGTTCGGTCCGAAATGGACAAGCCGGGCGGATTGACGAAGAAGTACACCTTCTCGGGGTCTGTGTTCTTCGAGAGGATGAAGGAACGGAATCGGTACACCACCGATGTTGATCTCATCCAGAAGCGTGTTGCCTCAACCGGCCTGACGGATGTCTTCTCAAGGTCCGTCATCTGAGCGTGGTCGCCGCTGACAAAGCAGCAACGGTACGCAACAACCACAACATGAGAGGGCCCACCCCGGCGGGGTGGGCCCTCTCATTTCCTCATCCCATGACTCGGCGTGGTGCTCTTGCAACACAAAGCGGATCTCGGCGCGCCAGGAGCGGCCCACATCGGACCCCGGGACGGCGTGCGTACGGTCCGTAACCAGGAACGATGGTACGACCTCCGTTTGGGGGATCGAGGTCAGCTGATCCGCCGCTTCACTCCCCGAGTGATGCCTCGGTCAGTGCCCGGGCCACGGCTGCGGAGTGCTCCCGCATGAGCTGCTCGGCGAGATCGGCATCCCCAGCGGCGACCGCGTCAACAATGTCGGAGTGCTCTGACCAGGAGAACGTCCCTCGCGTCTGGAGCAGCGTGGCATTGATCCACTCGGTCTTGGCCGGCATCACCGACAAGTCGTCGTACAAACGGGCGTTGCCTGACAGTCGGGCCAGCTCGAGGTGGAACTGGGTGTGGAACTCGGTTGCAGACACATGGTCCCCCTCCATGGTCGCTTCCTGACCAGCTTCGATGATCTTGCGAAGCATCTCAATGTCAGAGGAGGTCACCCGAGCGGCAGCCAGCCGGGCCGCAAGCCCTTCCAGCGCTCCTCGTACGGAGAGCACGTCCTCGGCGTCGCGCCTCGTCAACTCAATGACTCGGGATCCCTTGCCAGGGGTGCTCTCGATCAGCCCCTCTGACTCAAGAATACGAAGCGCTTCACGAACCGGGATACGGGACACATTGAGATCAGCGGCAAGCTGTGCTTGTTTGAGTCGCGCACCAGGGGGAAGGGAGCCCGACAAGATTGCCGAACGGATCTCAGCAGCGACAAGGCTGCCGAGATTGTGGTGTGTCTGTCCCAGATCCCTCATGAGTTTCCTGGTTCGGCGGTCCTGGCGTCCGCAGGGGAGGTCCCCACTGCCGACGCTGCTGTGATTGATTCTACCGTTTTGTGACGTCCGTACATGGTCAGAAACCGATCGTGAGGCCTCCATCGACCCGGAACACCGCGCCGGTCACGTACCCGGCTCGCTCGCTCACCAGAAAGGTGACCAAGTCTCCGATGTCTGAGGCGCTCGCAAACCTTCCCAGGGGGATCGCGTTCAGATGCTGTTGGTGCACCTCCTCCGCGGTGATTCCCAGGTGCTGAGCCAATCCAGCTTCAAACCGTGGCAACGCCCCGGTATCCACTTGGCCGGGAACGACAACATTCACCCGGACCTTTGGTGCCAGTTCGAGCGCCAATGATCGGGCCGCCGCTGCCACGCCGCTGCGGAACACTGAGGAGAGGGCGAGATCAGGGGATGCCTCAAGAATGGACCGTGCGGTCAGCACGACAATGCGGCCGTTCCCCGAGGCGAGGAGATGCGGCGTTGCCGTGCGCATTGCCTCAAGCTGTGGGCGCAACATCGACTCGAAACCGCGTTGGACATCCTCAGAGGTGGTTCCCACCATGCCCCCGGGTTTGCCGCCTCCTGTGTTGCCGACCAGGATGTCAAGCCCTCCCATGGCATCGGCGGCTGCTTCGACGACCCGGGCCGCCTCCCCCTCCTTCAAGGTGTCGGCAACGATCGACCCTGCGGCCCCGATCTCGTCGGCAACACTCTTGACACGATCAGCGTCACGTCCGGTCACAAAGACGGACGCGCCTTCACGGGCGAGACTTGTTGCCACGGCCCTCCCCATACCCGCGGAGGACCCGAGGACAACAGCTCTCGCACCTTCAAGTTGCAGATCCATGTTCTCTACGCCTCAGCAGCCATGATCGAGAACGCCGGGATGTCCTCGGCGAAGTGGCAGGACACTTGGTGTCCAGGAGCAAGCTCCCTGAGTTCTGGGGACTCAACGCGACACCGCTCCTGCACGTACGGGCAGCGAGACGCAAACCGGCAACCCACGGGTGGGTCGATGAGGTTTGGTACGTCGCCAACAACCTTCATGCGCTTGCGCTTTGACTCAAGAACGGGGTCAGGGATCGGGACGGCCGACAACAACGCCTGGGTGTACGGGTGCAACGGGTGCTCGTACACGGAGATTCGATCGGATGTCTCAACGAGTTGCCCCGCGTACATGATGGCGATTCGATCCGAGATGTGACGCACCACCGACAGGTCGTGTGCGATGAACAGATATGTCAGGTTGAGCTCGCTGCGCAGATCCTGGAGAAGGTTGACGATCTGGGCCTGGATCGACACATCAAGGGCCGACACCGGTTCGTCTGCCACGATGAACTCCGGCTTGAGCGCAAGGGCGCGGGCAATCCCGATCCTCTGTCGCTGCCCACCACTGAAGGCGTGGGGGTACCGGTCCACCGTGTCAGCCGGCATGCCGACAAGATCAAGGAACTCCTTGACCTCGTCCCGTGCCTCCTTGATGTTCTTGATCATGCCGTGTACCAGAAGCGGTTCGGCGATGATCTCAAGAACCGACTGGCTCGGATTCAGGCTGTCGTACGGGTCCTGGAACACCGCCTGCATGTTTCTGCGCAGACTCCGAAGTTCCTCCCCTTCGAGGTTGGTGATGTCGTTCCCCTCGAAGAACACCTTTCCGCCGGCGATCGGGACACGCCGCAGGATGGCGCGCCCCGTCGTCGTCTTTCCGGAACCGGACTCCCCGACCAATCCGAGCACCTCACCCCGATCGAGATGGATCGAGACGTTGTCGACGGCCGAGAGCCAGTGCGAGTGCTGACCCCAGAACCCACTGGTCCCAACCTTGAACTTGACGCTCAGGTTCTCCGTCCTGACGAGTGGCTCACTCACCGGCTTGCTCCATGGCCATCCGCTCCGCCTCGAGCTCGGCCGCGATCACTTCTTCTGCTTCAAAGGCTCGGTAGCACGCAACCTCACGGGTCCCTTTCTGTCCGGTGAGGAGTGGCTCACCAGCGCCACAGGCTCCGCTGGTCCCGAGCTCACAGCGCGGCAGGAACGTGCACCCCGTGACCGGGAGCCGCAGATCCGGGGGTGAACCAGGGATCGAGTAGAGACGTGGTACCACCTCATCAAGTCGCGGGGTGGACTTGAGAAGGCCAACCGTGTAGGGATGCCCCGGGTTCGCAAAGATCTCTCGGGAGTACCCCTTTTCGACGAACCTCCCTGCGTACATGACGCGGACCCGGTGGCAGACACCCGCCACAACAGCGAGGTCGTGGGTGATGAGGATCGTGGTGAGACCAAGACGCTGCTGGATGCCATCGAGCAACTCAAGGATCTGGGCCTGGATGGTGACGTCGAGGGCTGTTGTGGGCTCGTCGGCAATGAGCAACTTCGGCTCTGACGCCAGTGCCATGGCGATCATGGCACGCTGTCTCATCCCGCCCGAGAACTCGTGCGGATACTGATCGACTCGGCGTGCGGGGTTGGACATGCCGACGAGATTGAGAAGATCCGTCGCCCGCTCGGTCCCTTCCTTCTTGTTCATGCCAAGGTGATACTTGAGAACCTCTCGGATCTGGGCACCGATCGTGTAGAGCGGGTTGAGGGATGTCATCGGGTTCTGGAAGATCATCGACATCTCTTTGCCCCGCACCTTGCGGGCACGTGCCTTGGCTCCCTTGCCATGGAGCAAGGACTCACCGTTCCAGAGGATGTCTCCGCCGGTGATGGCTCCGGGGAGATCGACGAGTCCCAGGATCGCCCGAGCGGTGACGCTCTTGCCTGACCCTGACTCCCCGACGATACCGAGTGTTTCACCGCGCTCCATCTTGAGGTGGACGCCGCGCACCGCTCTGACGACTCCTCGTCGGGTATAGAACGAAACCTTCAGATCCTTGACCTCAAGGAGGAGAGGTGTTTTGGATGCTTCAGTCATGTGCTTGCAGCTCCTTCCGGCTCTGGTGCGTATGCGTCACTAGGTCCAACACCATTCTTCCCGAGAAAACTCCTTTGGAATTCGGGATCATTCTTCATGGCGTGCTCTGCATGACGCTTCTCTCTGGCGAGCGGGTTGGTGCGGATCCGGAGCCAGCTCGCGACCATGTTGGTGCTCAGAACGGTGATCGAGATGGCGATTCCCGGGAAAATCACGAGCCAGGGTGCACTGAAGATGTAATCCCGCCCAATCGCGACATCAAGACCCCATGAGTTCTGGGGTGGCTGAATACCGAGTCCGAGAAACGACAAGGCGGCCTCGGCGAGAATGATGCGGGCAAACTCGAGGACTGCCAAGGTGATGAGGGGGGCGGTGAGACCAGGCAGGATGTGTCGCCTGATGACTCGGCTGGATTTTGCACCAACCATCTCGGCGGCATCCACGTAGCCTCGTTCTTTGACCGACAGTACGGACCCACGAGTGACACGGGCGTACACCAGCCAGCCGTTGATGGAGAGCACGATGATCACGATCGTCGATGACGGGCCCACAACTGCGAGGATGACGATCGCGAGAAGAAGTCCCGGGAACGCCACCTGGGTGTCAACGATGCGCATGATCGTGGAATCCGTACGGCCTCCCTTGTAGCCAGCGACCAGTCCTGCCACGACCCCCACCGTGCCGGCGATGACGACCACGGCAGTACCGACCAGCAGGGATACCCGTGCTCCAAAAATCAATCTGGACAACACGTCTCGTCCAAGGTTATCGGTACCCAACAGGTGCGTTGACGATCCACCCGTCATCCATGCAGGCGGCTTGAGACGATCGGCAATGTTCTGCGCAGAGGGACTGTACGGTGCGATCAGGGGTGCGAAAATCGCAAGCAGCACCAGCAGGATGAGGATTACGAGTCCGATGGCAGCTGCTTTGTCCCGCCAAATGTCTTCCAAGAATGACTTGATGGCTCGACCGCGTGCCCCCACCACCGAATCGACTGCGGTCACGTCCATCTTCGGGCCACCCAGTTGGTCTGGACGCCCCGCTCCTCCCACGTGTTCACCTTGATCGGTCATGTGTTCACCTTGATCCGAGGGTCAATACCCATGTAGATGAAGTCCATTGCCGTATTGATCACCACGACGAGGATCGCAACAACGAAGACGATGGCTTGAAGAAGAATGAGATCCTGGAACTTGATTGCCTGGATCGACATGAACCCGATCCCCGGCCAAGCGAACACCGTTTCAACAACAACGGTGTACCCAGCGATCGCCCGGATGAACTCCCATCCGATCAAGGTGACCACAGGAATGGATGCGTTGCGGAACGCATGCATGAACACCGTCCGCCACCGTGGCATCCCCTTTGCCTGGGATGTCTCGACGTACGGCGCATGAAGCTCGTCAATCATCGTTGACCGGACCATCATGACCAGTCTGCCAATCGCTGGCAGCGCAAGCGCAACCGTTGGCAGTATGAGGTGTTTCCACGTTCCGATCCCCGACGTCGGCAGCCATTTCAGCTCGACG
>CAZULI010000071.1:0-7487 GCA_964621095.1 uncultured Acidimicrobiaceae bacterium
CCCTGATCGACCATGTGTTTCTCCCCGACATTGACCCGGCGGTGGCCGATGCCGTGGTGGCAGGGTCGCTCAGGACACCGACGAGCGCCGAGGCGGTCGGCATTGTTGAGACATCGTCGGTTGCCGCGGCGATCGAAGGGGCTGATGCCGCGCTCAAGAACGCCGATGTCACCCTTGCCGCACTCCGACTTGCCGACGGACTCGGAGGGAAGGCGTTCTTCGTGGTTGATGGAACGACCGGTGAGGTCTTCTCAAGTGTCGCTGCTGGCGTCGAGCAATGCGGTTCACGAGTCGTGGGATCGACGGTGATTCCCCAGTTGACCGACGAGATCCGTGCCGACCTTGCCGGATCGTCATTGTTCCGGGCGTCGTTGACGCCGGAGGCGGGGTTGCCGTGAAACTCGGGCGGGTGCGTGGTTCGGTGGTCGCAACGATCCGGGACCCAGGCATGGAGGGCATGAGACTCTTGATCGTGCAGCCTCTTGATGAGAACCAGGCTCCCGTCGGTTCCTGCGTGGTGGCTGCCGATGCCGTGCATCAGGCCGGGCCCGACGATCTGGTGTACTTTGTCGCGTCAAGGGAGGCCGCCGAAGCGATGCAACCTCGGTTTGTCCCGGTTGATCACGCCATCGTCGGCATTGTCGACGATGTGGACGTGTTGGCGTGAAGGTTGGGCGAGTCATCGGGACGGTGACATCGACGATCAACCACTCGTTCTTCGATGGTGAGCGCCTCCTGGTGTGTGACGTCATCGACGGAGGGGAGTCCGTCGGGGAGTATCTGATCTGCACGGATCGGGTCGATGCCGGATCCGGGGACACGGTGTTGATCCTCGATGAAGGCACCTCGGCCCGCCAGATCCATGGCATCACCACCGGCCCGATCAGGTCAGTCGTCGTGGGAATCGTCGACGAGATTGATGAGGTCCCCCTCAGCTAGACCTCGGCGGGAGGCGGCTGGCTGCCGCCTCGTCAAGAAGCCAACGGACGACCCCCCTGGGCTTCACCCCAGATGCAGGAGCCGGTTCCCCGTCGAAGATGCGCCTGACCATCTCCGCCTTGGAGCCGCCGGTCACGAGAAACAGGACCGTATCGGTTTGGTTCAACAGGTCGTACGTTGCAGTCAGACGCCACGTGTCATGGACCTCAACCCAGTTTGCGACGTACCTCCGGCCGGTGACGGTCAGCGCTTCAGTCCCGGGGAACAGCGATGCCGTGTGCCCGTCGGGCCCCATCCCGAGCATCACGACTGCGTGACGCCCCTCCCCGATGCTGACCATGCTGAGGGTGTGCTCAAACGCCAGTGCGGATGCATGGGGGTCCTCCCCGCTGGTGTCGGGGGCAAGGAACGACACGCCGGTCGCGTGCACGAGGGTTTCGCGGGCCATGCGCTGGTTGCTGTCATCGTGATCGGCTGGCACCCACCGCTCGTCGGTCATCCACGCCGTGACCCCTCCCCACGCAAGGTCACGCTCGGCGAGGAGCTGGTGCACCAATCGCGGGGTCGACCCGCCAGCCAACCCGAGGCTGAGATCGGGCGCAGTGTTGATGGCGTCTGCCACCAGCGCCGCCGCAGCCTCCGCCACGCCCTCGATGTCGCGATACACCATGATGTTCATCTCTTGAACGGTAGTTGCCGATCTTGAGCTGTGGCCATAGAAGCTGCTGATGTTGGCGGTCCCTTGGACAATCCGTTGACTTTGTGTTTATGAGAACATCCCCCACCGTTGAAGGAGCTCACTTGAGCTTGTTGGCAACATGATTCGCACCCAAGCCTTGTGTCGTAAGGATCTAACACTGATCGATCGGAGCTAGCGCCAGTTTGATTCGGGCACACGGGCGGGAGCCAAATGGTCAGTCGACGAGCTCACGGGCACCCTTAGCCGAAAGCCAGCTGACCATTGTTGTCTGAGGACGAGTCGTTTCCGCCGTATGCCGGATACTGGCGACCACGCGGCATCACACTGTCATCGGCCTCAATGCCCCATGACTCCCATCCGGGTCGGGCGTAGCGGGCAAACATCTCTAGGTAGGCCCCTGGTGAGCACGACTCAATGATGTCGTATTGCTCGTCAGGTTTTCGTGAGTGTTCGCGTTTTTGTGTCTCGATCATGTTGACCTGGCGTCGGCCGGGGGCGAGGGTGCGCATGTGGCCACGGACTCCGAACAGGATGAGCTCGGTGACGTTTCGGAAGTAAAATCCAACGCCTCGCCCGTCCGGAGCACCGTCCTTACGACGCTTAGCCCAAACGATGTTTGATTTGTAGGTGAAGCCCCAAGCCTCCATTACGCGCAATCCGTCACCGATGAGGGCGTTGGGAACCCAGAGATAGAGGTGGGCGTTGTCAGCGACGATGTCTTGAACCGGGAGGGCACATACTTCGGCAGTTGTCATTGTGTCATAGCGCGACAAGCGCCGATGTTCTGGGGCGACTTTGCCTGTACGGTTCTGAAACCTCCATGGAGGATCGGCTAGCACCGTTGAGAACGGACCACCTCGAAGGTCCCGTAGGTCAAGCGCCGCCTGAGTTGCCTCGGGACGATGGATCGCTGCCTCGGCTACAGCTTTGATCGACTTGGGAAGAAGTCTCAGCTCGTAACCAAGAGCATCGGCAAGAGTGTTGACCGTGGTGAGCGTGGGATTGTGCTCATCGCGTTTGGACATGAGGCGGCGCACGCTGGCGTCTTGCATATCCGCCTTTCGCGCCAAATCGGCCTTGGACATCCCGGTTGCCCGGAGGGCTTCGAGAAAGTCGCGGTAGAGGGGTGTTGAGTCAACCATAAGATGCACTGTACCATTTCTGTTACGCAAATCCGAGTATCTAAGGAGTACTGTATCAAGGGGCTCTGACAGATCCTGTCTTGTACACTCTCGTCGTGGAGCTGACGAACAGTTTTGAGCGTGTGTTTCCTGTCGACCTCGTCGAAAGGTACGAGGTATACGAGGTTCGCAACGCAGCCGCGCTACTCAGCGCGACGAATCCAACCGAGTTCAACGAGATTGTCGGCATTCTGTCGGCATTCGAACTGTCAGTGGATGATGTGCTCAGTGCGGGTGGCAACAAGTCAGACGTCGCTCGTCGGATCGACGCCGAGTTTCGTGAGCTGGGTTGGCGCGAGGCTCGTCACGACACCAAGGTCACCTCGATTCTCATCAAACAGCCATACCGAGACGTAGGTGAGCTGCAAACGGAGGAGCTCACCTACGAGGTGCTCAATGAGGGATACAAGATCGACAACGTCAAGGCGCGTGTTGCTTTGGATGTGGAGTGGAACGCCAAGGATGGAAATCTCGACCGGGATTTGGCCGCCTACCGTGCCCTCTACGAGGCGGGAATCATTGATGTGGGAGTCATCATCACGCGGACGCAGGCAGATCTCAGAGAGGCTGCGCTGGGCCTTGACCCAGCGTCGACCAAGTTCCAAACCACAACAACCACAAATCTGACGAAGCTCAAACCTCGACTAACGAGAGGAGACGCAGGCGGTTGTCCGATCCTGGCGATAGCGATCACCGCCAAGTGCATTGCGAGCTGACATGGCTCAGCGGTGCCGGAAGGCTGTAGACAGGCATACCACAGTCATTGGCTCTACCTCCTTGGTGGGTTTGGGAAAGATCGTCACGCTTCGGGTGGCATGGCGACACGGAGTCGATACAGCGGGCCGGCTTCAATGAATCGGGATCTCGAGACGCTGCCCGAACCCTTGGGCGTTGTCGATGAAAAGACAGCGGTTCACGATCAACTCGTACCACTCGACGCGCTCCAACGCGGCACGGATCGGTGCATCGGCCCGGTCGGATCGAATCATCGGAAACTTCCCCTCATAACGAGCCATCGCAGCCTGTTTGCGTGAACCGGACAGGAGACGCACGGTTCCCTCGAGCTGGACCCCTCGGATCTCGGACCACGTCTGATACTCCTCTTGAATGCCAGCAGCGCACCGAGGGTCCTCGGCGAGATTCACGGCGTGTCGGCTCCTCGGGGAGGACAGGAACTCGAGGGTGAGCCCGTCATTGACGTAGAAGACGGCCGAAGCCCACGGACCGTCGACCCCGGTGGTTGCCAAGGTTGCAACGTGGTGGCTCGCCAGATACTCGAGAACGTCGTCGCGCCGATCAGACATTCGACGTCCCCTTTCTCTGGTGAGTAGCTTGGTGGTGCAATCGTACTTCGATGTCGCCTCGTCGGGGAGGCGAGGAGAGTGGGGAGTTGACATGAACCGCCTTGTTGTGGGGATGGCTGGTGCGAGTGGTGCGGTGTACGGCGTTCGTCTGCTGGAGGTGCTGCAGGAGTTTCCTGACATCGAGACCTACCTCATTCTCAGCGGTGGCGCACGTCGGACGATCGAACTCGAGACTGAGTTTGATGTTTCCTACGTTGAGGGTCTTGCCGATGTCGTCTACGAACTCGGCAACGTTGCAGCTGCGGTCTCGTCCGGTTCGTTCCGCACCATGGGGATGGTGGTTGCCCCGTGCTCGATGAAGACGCTTTCAGGGATCGCCAACTCCTACAGCGACAACCTCCTGCTCCGGGCTGCAGACGTCACCCTCAAGGAACGACGTCGCCTGGTCCTACTCCCGCGCGAAACCCCTCTTCATCTCGGCCACGCGAGGCTCCTCGTGCAGGTCATCGAGATCGGTGCCGTCGTGATGCCACCCGTTCCCGCGCTCTATCACCGCCCGAAAACGGTGGAACAGATCATTGACCACACGACCAGTCGGGTCCTTGATCTCTTCGGAATCGAGAACGATCTCGCCCAGCGATGGAGTGGAAGTTGACGGTTCTCCATCTCGTTTGACGCGTGAAGTTGAGCAGAGTACGGTTCTGTTAGGAGAAATTGGTTCTATAGCGCGAACAACTCAGACCATGTGAGCCGTATACATCACGATTCCTGCTCGGGAGACCCTTTCAGGGGGGAACGAGGCAGCGGTGGGGAATGGGGATCAGAATCAACGCTCAACTCTTGGACAAAACCGAAGAGTTCCCGGAGACGGTCCGGACATGACGACCGACTCGGGGTACACCCTCAGGTTCGAGGACTGCAGTCCTGACTGCACGGCGCTCGTCGGTGGAAAGAGCACCGGTCTTGGAAGCATGATCCGTGCAGGGATCCCCGTTCCTCCCGGGTTCGCCGTCACGACCCACGGGTACCGCGCCATGCTCGGCGACGGGGGCCTTGAGCGTGAGATCGCCCAGATCCTCAAGGGGGCTGACCCGAACGACGTGGAAGGCCTCAACGCGATCAGCAACAAGATCGAGGCGATGATCGTCGCCATGCCGATCCCCCCAATGGTTGAGGAGGCGATCAGCACCGGGTACCGCGAGCTGGTGGCGTTGTGCCAGGGCCAACAAGATTCGGGGATGACAGGTGACCATCTCCCCGTTGCCGTGCGTTCGAGTGCAACAGCCGAGGATCTGCCGGGTGCAAGCTTTGCCGGTCAACAGGACACGTTCCTCTGGGTCGTGGGAATCGACGATGTCCTGACCCATGTCAAGCGTTGCTGGGCGAGCCTGTACACCTCCCGAGCGATCGCCTACCGGATGGAACGTGGGTTCGCCCACGAGAAGGTGTACATGAGCGTGTGCATCCAGAAGATGGTCAACGCCAGGGCGGCAGGAGTCATGTTCACCCTCAACCCCATCAATGGGGATCGCTCGAAAGTCGCCATCGATGCGAGCTGGGGGCTCGGCGAATCCGTCGCGTCGGGTGAGGTCACCCCAGACAACTACCTCGTGGACAAGATTGCGATGAAGATCGCTCGTCGGACGGTCTCGTCGAAGATGATCGAGTATCGGGCGGTCCCGAGCGAGCGCCGCGTCGACAAACGGGATGTCCCTGACGACCGTCGTAGTGCCCCGTGCCTGACCGATGACGAAATCATTGCCTTGAGTCGCCTGGCGAGAAGTGTCGAAGCACATCATCAGCGTCCGCAGGATCTCGAGTGGGCGATCGATGCCGATCTTGAGGCCCCCAACAACGTGCTGCTGCTCCAGAGTCGTCCCGAGACCGTCTGGAGCGACCAGGACCGCGTCCAGGTATCCAAGGCCAACACCTCAACGATGGACTACATCGTTGCGAACATGCTCACTGGCGTGAGATTGCGACCTGCTGATCCGGATCCTGTTCACAACAGCGGCGTCCACTGACCGAGGAGTCCCCACCCGCACCGAGACCGACCACGTCCGACAACCTACGTGAACCACAGTCGCCAGATGGGAGGAAGATGCATGACCGATACACGATTCCCGAGTCCGTTTGACGTTCCCACACCGGAAGGTGGGGAGGGATGGGAAGATCTCTACCCGTACTACTACCTGTTCAGCGAGGATCGTCGGGAGTTCGAGGAGTCAAAGTTCTGGTTCTTTGACGGAATGCATCATCCAGACGTCCTGTACCCATTCGACACGATCACCTCCGAGAGCTGGTGGGTGGGTCTCGGGGAGATGAACAGCAGGGTCTACATCGTTCCTCCCGCTCTTGGCATCGACCATCGGGTGCTCAACGGTCGGCTCTACATCAGTGCGAACGCGATCATGGATGACGAGGTCGTTGGTGCGCGGGTGGCGCATTTCATGGAGCGGGCCGGGTACTACTACGAGCACTGGGATGAGCTCTATGCCAAGTGGCAGGACAAGGCACGCGAAACGATCGAGGAACTCAAAGCAGTCGAGATAACGCCGCTCCCCGAGATGGAGGACATTGACGTCGTTCGTTCGGGCCGGGGGCTGACCACGGCGTACGACCTGCTCGTTGCGTACAACCGTGTCATCGAGAACATGCACAAGATCTGGCACCTGCACTTCGAGTTCCTGAACCTCGGGTACGCCGCGTATCTGACGTACTTCGGGTTCTGCAAGCAGCTCTTCCCTGATATCCCCGATCAGGTCGTCGCTCAGATGGTCGCTGGTATCGATGTGCTCCTGTTCCGACCCGATGACGAGTTGAAGAAGCTTGCCAAGAAGGCTGTGGAGTACGGCGTCACCGAGGCGCTCAAGCGTGAAGCTGATCCAGCCGCAGCCATCGAGGCACTCGAGCAGTCCGAGGCTGGTCAACGGTGGATCGCCGAGCTCGAGAAGGCCAAGGATCCCTGGTTCTACTTCTCGACCGGCTCAGGGTTCTATCACCATCACAAGACGTGGATCAATGACCAGACATTCCCGTTTGCGGGAATCGTGGCCTACATCAACAAGATCGAGGCGGGGGAGAGCATCGAACGCCCCCTTGATGAGGTCATGGCCGAGCGGGACCGGCTTGCAACTGAGTACGCAGCTCTGCTTGATGGTGACGATCTGAAGAACTTCAACGATCAACTCGGGCTTGCGCGCACGGTGTTCCCGTTCATCGAGGATCACAACTTCTACGTCGAGCACTGGCACCACGCGGTGTTCTGGAACAAGATGCGCGAGTTCGGGCAGATCTTTGTCGACGCCGGATTCTTCAAGGAAGTTGACGACATGTTCTACCTCCACCGGTTTGAGGTTGAGG
>CAZULI010000072.1:0-7412 GCA_964621095.1 uncultured Acidimicrobiaceae bacterium
ACGATGCGTCAGGACGCGTTCAACCACCGTGACCTCCAGGCGATCGAAGGGACCGTCCCCAACGGCATGTCCGTCATGGCGATGGGCGCCCACACGGGGTGCAACACGGTGTATGGATCAACGCCACCGAACAACCCGCACCCGTACCCGTGGATGAACTCGCTGTTCCAGGACGGAGCAACCATCACTTGGCTGCTCGGTGAGAGCTTCATCGCTGACCATGCCCGCCGCTCCGTCCTCCCGGAGCGACTGGCCGACACGTTGATCCAGGGGCTGGAGGTTTCCGAGGAGGAGTACTTCGATCTCACCCACATGACGGACAACCTGATGACCGACCGCGAGATCCGCGAACTCCCGAAGGCTTGGGCGATTGGCGGGGATGGCGGCATGGGGGACATCGGGTACCAGAACGTGTCAAAGGTCGTGCTCCAGAACCGTCCGAACGTGAAGCTCCTCATGCTCGACACCCAGGTCTACTCCAACACCGGTGGCCAGAACTCGGACTCGACCCCGATGCTCGGTGGCGGGGACATGAACCAGTACGGCGCCGCCTCGCAAGGGAAGCTGACCGAGAAGAAGGGGGTGGCCGAGTCGTTCCTCACCGGTCACGGTTCCGCGTTCATCGCCCAGACGTCGTTGGCGAACACGGCCCAGTTCTACAAGTCGATTCTCGATGCGTTGGACTACCGGGGCACGGCGTTCATCCAGTCGTACACCTCCTGCCAACCGGAGCACGGCATCGCCGACGACGTCTCCACCCAGCAGGCCGGGTTGGTGCGCGACTCCCGGGGCATGCCCCAGTTCGTGATGAATCCACAACTGGGGGAGACGTATCAGGAGACGTTGGACATCTCGGGGAACCCGAACCGGGACCGGGACTGGACGTGGGTCACCTCGAAGATGACTGACCGCACCTTCCAGTACACCGTTGCCCACTTCGGTGCGACCGAGGCACGGTTCCGACGTCATCTCGCTCCCGTGGCCTCTTCGGACGGGTTGGTACACCTTGACGACATGTTGCTGCTCATCAACCAGCGTGACGTTGTCGCACGACACGTCCTTGACCCGACGCATCGGGCGTACGTGCCTGACTTCGGTGTGTACATCGAGACCGAGGACAGCGAGGGGAACGTGCGGGTGATGTCGCTCTCCCGACAGATGGTCCTGTTCTGTGTCGAGCGGCGCAAGGCGTGGCGGATGCTGCAATCAAACGCAGGGGTCACCAACATCGACTACGAGGCGCAGAAGCGGGCGCTTGCGTCCTTCGACGAAGACGAGGTGGCGTTGGCGGATCGCTTCACTGAGATTCGTACCCGTTTTGACGCCGAGTTGGCAACGGTCGGTTCGTAGCTCCTCAGCTCCGTCGCTGAAAACGACGGGCTGTGAACTCATCATGCTATCGTCGAACGTATGTTCGACCAATCAGAGGATGTCCCCTACCTGGCCGGTCTCAACCGGGAGCAACGCAGCGCGGTCCTTCACGGTGATGGGCCGTTGTTGGTCATCGCCGGTGCAGGGACCGGCAAGACCAGGACGTTGGCGGCTCGGGTCGCGAGGCTCCTCGATGAGGGGGTCCCGCCGGATCGGATTCTCCTGCTGACGTTCACACGCCGTGCCGCAGCAGAGATGTTGCGCCGCGTTGACGGCCTCATCGGGGACCATGGCGCGGCCACCGTGTGGGGAGGGACGTTCCACTCGGTTGCCAACCGGTTGCTTCGCCGGTACGGGAACGCGTGTGGCCTGTCCGAAGGGTTCACCGTGATGGACCGTGCCGACAGCGAGTCGCTCTTTGGCATCCTGCGGACCGAGTACGGGTTCGCCACGACGAAGACTCGGTTCCCACGGAAGGAGACGATCGCGGCGATCTACTCACGGGTCGTCAGCTCACGGATCGCCCTGACCGAGTCGGTCGAGACCCGGTTTCCGTGGTGCATCGACCATGTTGAGGATCTCGTGACCCTGTTCAAGACGTACACGGTACGCAAACGCGAACAGAACATCCTCGACTACGACGACCTGATCCTGTACTGGGAGGCGTTGATGAACGCGCCTTCGGGTGGGACGGTGCGCGGCCTGTTTGATTACGTGCTCGTCGACGAGTATCAGGACACGAACCGATCCCAGGCGGATCTCCTGAGGTTGTTGTGCGGGTCGGGTGGGAACCTGACCGTGGTCGGTGACGACGCCCAATCGATCTACTCGTTCCGTGCCGCCGAGGTGGAGAACATCTTGTCATTCCCTGACCACCACGATGGGTGTGCGGTCGTGACCCTGGAGCGGAACTACCGGTCGATCCCACAGATCCTCGCTGCGTCCAACGCCGTGATCGGCGCGTCAGAGACGGCGTTCGACAAGGTGTTGTGGACCGAGCGTCCCAACGGCCCAACCCCTGACCTTGTCACGTGTTTTGATGAGGCTGCCCAGGCTGACTGGGTGTGTGACCGGGTGCTGGAACTTCGCGAACAAGGGATCGATCTGCGGGATCAGGCGGTCCTGTTCCGCACCGGACACCACAGCGGCGGCCTTGAGATCGAACTGGCGCGTCGCAACATCCCGTTCGTGAAGTTCGGTGGTCTCCGGTTCCTCGAAGCCGCCCATGTGAAGGATTTGATGTCGCTGCTGCGCATCCTCGACAACCCCAAGGACACGCTTGCCTGGAACCGGGTGCTGTTGATGCTCCCCGGGGTCGGGCCCGCCACCTCCGCCAAGATCATGGAGCATCTCGGTGACGTCGCCGACGGTGCCGGCATCACGATGTTCGAGGCGTTCCTCCGGTACGACCTCCCCGTGTCCAGCCATACCCAGGAGGTGCTTGGTCTGCTCCGTCAGGTTCTGTCAGACGCCTCGGGCAACTCAGGCGACGAGCCAGCGCCGTCGGTCCAGATCGACCGTCTCAGGGTGTTCTGTGAAGCGGTGTTTGACCACGCCTATGACAACGCTCCCGCCCGGCTCGGCGACATCGACCACCTCGCCCGGCTTGCAGCGGAGTACTCCTCCCGGAGCCGGTTCCTCACCGAGATTACCCTTGACCCTCCCAACAGCACGAGCGACTTCGCCGACGCCCCTCACCTTGACGACGACTACCTCGTCCTGTCGACGATCCACTCGGCGAAAGGGGGTGAGTGGCGTTCGGTCATCGTGATCCACGCGGCTGATGGGAACATCCCTTCCGACATGGCCCTGTCAGAGCCAGGCGGTGTTGAGGAGGAACGCAGACTGCTGTATGTCGCGTTGACCAGGGCAAAGGACCACCTTGCCGTGACGGTGCCCCAACGGTTCTACCACCATCGGTACGGCGCAAACGGGGCACACTCCTACGCCCTCCCGAGCCGGTTCCTCGACCCTGCGATGGATACGTTCCAGCACTCTGCCCATGGTGCACCACCCGAGGATGGGGACGCGCCGGGTCTCCCCGACGGTGCCGATCCCGTTGGTGATGCCCTCGGGCTGTTGTGGGTCTAACGGCGTTTGATGAACACGGTGCCGGTGAACGCACCGACGATGCGAGCATCATCGCGGGTGACATCGACCCGGTAGGTGGCAAGCGACCGACTCCGGGTCATCTCGGTCGTCACGGCGGTGAGGGTGTCGCCAACGGTGCTGCTGGCGGTGATGGCGAGGTGTGTGTCGATCGCCACGGCGTCCTCGGGGTAGGCGTTTGAGGCGAGGGAGAACGCACAGTCAGCGAGGGAGAAAACGGCACCGCCGTGGGTGGCGCCAAGAAAGTTCACCTGATCCTCACGGACCACCATTGACACCGACACCGTGGTGTCGGTGATGTCGCCGAGTTGGTACCCCTGCGCTTTCGCGTAGGGATCTCTCTCGAACGCCGTGGTGATCTCGGTCACACGATCAGTCATCAGGTGACATTACCTCCCCACCCGTGGACGTCGCGAGTCCTCGGTGGGTTCACGGCCGGCCGTCTGGCGAACCTTGAGCTCAGCCCTTGGCCCGGTCCACGAGTCGCCAGGCAGCTGGGAGGAGGAGACCCGCAAGGACGACCTTGATGATGTCCCCCACGACGAACGGCGTGAAGCCGGCAGCAAGGGCCTCGCTCAGGGTGGTGATCGAGTCGACGCTCATCAAGAGCCAGGCAACACCGAAGAGATAGATGACGGCGCTCCCAGCGAGGAACGCCGGGACGGCGCTTCGAACCGTCCGGTCGTGGCCACGCTCGGCCAGTGCACCCACGAGCCACGCCGCAATGATGAACCCGACGAGATACCCGCCGGTCGCTCCGGTCGCGGCCTCCCACCCGCCACTTGCGTTGGTGTAGAACGGGAGACCGACGGCCCCCATCACCCAGTAGATCGCCAGGGACCCTGCCCCCATCCGTGATCCGAGGGCAGCACCCGAGAGCAGCACCATGAACGTTTGCCCGGTGACCGGTACGGGTGTCCCCGGGATGGCGAACTTGATCTGGGCGGCAAGCGCCGTGAGGAGTGCAAACCCCACCATCAGGGTGATCGCGTTGATCGTTGTACGCGGCACCACGACGTGTGCGATGGTTCGTGACGGGTACGTTGTCTGCATGCGTTCCTCCGCAGTAGATTTTTGTGAAGCTCAGAAGTCTTTCAGCCGATCAATGGGTATGAGACTGATCCGCCACTCCGTTCGTTTCATATTGGCAGCAATCGTGATCGTTGTGGCCGCTGGTCCGGCATCAGCGGGTTCCGTCCCGCCGGGGTATCAGCCGCATCCGTCCCATCAGCCGTCCACCCACCGGTCCCAGACCGCTGCGTGGGAGATCAGCCACATCCGGGCCCCCTCTATCGGGTTGGATGAACCCATTCTGGCAGGGATCGACGAATCGGTGCTCAACAAGGGGGTCGGTCACTGGTCGGGAACCGCGCTTCCTGGTGAGGAGGGCAACGTTGTGCTCGGTGGTCACCGCACCACGTTCACCCATCCGTTCCGGGAGATCCACCGCCTCGTCGCTGGTGACATCATCTACGTGACGGATGCCAAAGGATCCGAGGTCATGTACCGGGTCCGGGAGACCTTCGTGGTGGACCCGTCTGATACGTGGATCACGTGGGATCAGGGTTCCCCCACCTTGACGCTGTTTGCATGTCATCCGTTGGGATCCGCCGAGTCCCGGATCGTGGTGGTCGCCGACCTCGTGTCACGCGAAGGGATCTCCTGACCCGTCGTCCTGGGGGTGGTGGTTGGGTCTGGTACGGCGATGCGCCGGTACCCTCACGCCATGAACTCCCGAACCGCAGTCGATGAACCTCACGACGCGTTCGATTCGGTTCCCCCGTCCCTGCGCCCACCTGCCAAGTACCCGA
The DNA here is from genome assembly GCA_964621095.1 of uncultured Acidimicrobiaceae bacterium. Classification (GTDB taxonomy): domain Bacteria; phylum Actinomycetota; class Acidimicrobiia; order Spongiisociales; family UBA5794; genus UBA5794. The sequence continues at coordinate 5,292 of CAZULI010000072.1, forward strand.
AGTGGCCGTTCGTCCTCGCGGGGGTGCTCTTTCTTCTCGGTCTCGGGATCGGGGCTCTGCTCTCGGTGAAGATGCCGTACTACGCGGTCAGTCCCGGACCGGTGTACGACACCGCGGAGTTCGTCACGGTTGAGAATGGGAACAAGACCGACGACGGCCAACTGTTCTTTCTCACCGTCTCCCTCAAGGAAGCGAACGTGTTTGAGTGGGCTGCGGCCCATTTTGACGAACGGATCGCCCTGGCAAAGATTGAAACCGTGCGGCCCCCGGATGTCTCCGAGGAGCAGCTGCGGCGTGAGAGCCTCGCGACGATGAACCAGTCCAAACAGGATGCGACGTACGTGGCCCTGACCAAGCTCGGGTATGAAGTCACGCTGATCGGAACGGGGGCGCTCGTCATCGACACGGTTCCCGGCTCCAGCGCAGACGGCGTTCTCCAGCCCAACGATGTCATCGTCGAGATCGATGGCAGGACGATCGCGTTCCGCTCCGACGTCCTCAGCATCCTCGAACCAAAGCAGGTGGGGGACGCCATTGTGGTCACCGTCGAGCGGCCCGACGGTGAGACCGATGAGTTCGAGGTCGACGATTTCAACATGGTCCTCGGCCCGCACACCGATGATCCGACCAGGCCGATGATGGGGGTCCTCCTCGACAACAACGAACCCATCGTCGAGTTCCCCGTCAACGTCCACATCGACTCCCAGAACGTGGGTGGTCCTTCGGCGGGTCTCATGTTCACCCTCCAGATCATCGACCAGCTCACCCCCGAGCCGCTCACGCATGGAAAACGCATTGCCGGGACGGGGACGATTCATCTTGACGAGACCGTGGGTCCGATCGGTGGCATCCAGCAGAAGGTGCATGGCGCCATCGAGGCGGGTGCTGTCGCCGTTCTCGTGCCTGCGGACAATTACGACGACGCCGTTGCTGCTGCTGCGGGCCGGATCCAGGTCGTTCGGGTCGAGACCGTCGACGACGCCCTGAACTTTCTCAAGACCCTGTAATCCGCGGTCACCGGCAGGTCACCCGGTACTCTGCCGGCCATGGCGGATGAAGTGAGCCCGACCCCAGCGCGGGCGCGCCAATTCGACGTCGTTCGACGTGGATACGACCGCGCGCAAGTCGATCGATACATCGAGGAACTCTCCTCGATCATCGATGACCTTGAGGCCTCAGCGGTTGAGGTCGTCGTGTCCAAATTCGCCATTGGGATCGAGGACTCCCAGGCCCTTGCCGAGGAAGTGAGCCGTATCGGGGGGGAGATCAGCGCCATCCTCGAAGCAGCGAGAGCCGCAGCCGAAGGGATGCGCACCCGGGCCGCGCACGATGCCGATACTTGGCGGAAGTCGGCAAAGGCCGAGTCCGGAGCGCTTCTGGCGGACGCTGTTGAGCAGTCCCAGGCGATGCGTGCTTCTGCATGGAAGGAGGGCTCGGCGATGCTCGCATCGGTGGTTGCCGAGGTGAGCGCGCTCATGGAACAGGCCCAACAGGACGCGATGTTCATGCGGGCCGAAGGCGAACGAGACGCCCTGAGAGTGACGTCAGACGCCCGCCGTGACAAGGAGGAAGCCCTCCGTGCGGCACATCTTGAGGGGGAGGCGATCATCGCCGAGGCACAGCGTCAGGTCGAGGCTGCCCAGGAGCAGATAGCCGCGTTGGAGCACCACTACGCCGAGCTGCTCGCAGAGATCGACCTGCGCCACCAGGAACTTGAGGCTGCGGCGGTTCCCGAACCGATCGAACCGGAGATGATGCATCTCGGGATGGATGTTGGGTCCGTCAAGATCATCTCACCATCGAAGGCGGTGAGGCTCCAACCCGTCGACACTGATGAGCTGGTCGCAGAAGTCTCCGCCATGCGGTCTGCGGCAGCCGAAGCCGCCGACACGGCGACGACGGAGGGGACAGAGACGCCAGAGACACCGAAACCGGAGCCGGTTGAGCCACGGACGGTCGAACGAGAGACGGTGGAACCGGAGACGGCGGCAGCTGACACCGCGGAAGTCGAGGTGGTGAAGTCTTCCACGGTGGAGCCAGCGCCAGCCGAACCAGCAATCGTCGAGCCTGAGACGGTGGAGCCCGAGGTCATCGAGTCAGAAATCGTGGAACCGGAGGTCG
>CAZULI010000073.1:0-7396 GCA_964621095.1 uncultured Acidimicrobiaceae bacterium
TCACGGGTGGCCCCATCAAAGGGGTCGGTCTCCACGCCACTCGTCACGGTTGCCACCTCGGCCCACGGAATGAGAACCTCGGGGATCCTGCCGTCGAGTTGGGCGTACAACCCGTCGTCGCGTACATCGACGACCGGCTTGCGTTTCACCAACGCCGCCACGGACACACCAAAAAGGATGATGCCCGACGCAAGGAGGGTCGCACCGAGGATGATGTCGCCGCGTTGTTCGGCGAGGCCCCGGCTCGTGAGCTGTTCGGGTGCGCCATTGGGTGCGGTCGAAAGGAGATGCAAGAACGTCACGTCGATTGCGGTGAGAATGAGGACGAGTCCGACGAGGCCGATGACGAACAGGCGGAACGGTGCCCGGAATGCGTGCATGTCTACTCCTCCACACCGAGGTCGTGCGGTGTGACCAATGCAACATAGGGGATCCCGCGGTCCTCCACCCGTTCACGAGCCATCGAGCCCGAGCGGTCCACAAGAGCGATCGCTCCCACGATGCGAACACCGGCTTGGGCCAGCGCGTCGATCGCCTCCACGAGCGCCGAGCCCGTCGTGGTGGTGTCCTCAAGAACAACGACTGAGTCTCCGGAAGCGACCGGACCGACCAGCCGACCGCCCGTCCCGTGATCCTTGGCCTCCTTGCGTACCGAGAACGAGCGAAGCGTTCTCCCCGCGTTGGCTGCAGCGATCGCCGTTGCAACAGCGATCGGGTCTGCGCCCATCGTCATGCCCCCCACGGCATCGACCCCATCGCCGATCTGCTCAAGGACCGCAGCCCCCACCACCCGTGCACCCTCACCCGAGAACGTCGTCTGGCGCGCATCGAGGTACCAGGAAGACACCAGCCCCGACCGAAGCGTGAACGGACCATCGGTGCGCAGGGCGTGTGCCCGAAGATGGTCGATCAATGCCTCTCTCGCCGATGGATCCATAAATACCGCTCAAGTCGTACCGGCAACGTGCCGATAACAGTACCCAGACAGGGTGCCTTCCTAAACCTCCCGTCTAAGCCCAGAACCAGGGCCGCACTGCCAACACGGCGGAGCGGCCCTGAGTTTTTTACCGCACCGCTCCCACCAGCCCCGCTCACGAACCATCCCATGAGCGATGCCACGTGCACTCGGAATCATGGGACGCCCACACTACGCTGCAATCCGCAACTCCGCGCAGGGTTCGCAAGGGAGGTCTGATGATCCGGAGCTTCGATATCTCTGAGCATGGACTCACCGAACACATCATCAGCCCCACCACGACGGACAGCGCAGAGCTCGCCCGCCTTGTTGGTTCGAGCTGGATCGATGTCGTGGCCCCATCGAGGAAGGAGGAGGAGTTCGTGGGGGACCACTTCGGTGACCTCCTACCCCCACGAGCGACGGTCGGTGAGATCGAGCACACCTCGCGCTACCACGAGGACGCGACCACGATCAGACTGCAGCTGAACTTTCTCGGGGATGCCGCTGAACCCTCGGCGAACACGCATGCAGCCATCGCTTGGTTTGGCGGCCCACTCGTCTCCATGCATGCCACCGAGCTGGTGGCGAGCCAGATCTTCCTCCAACGAGCCGCGGCCCAACCCGATGTGGCCCAAGATGGGATCTCCGTCCTGCTCGGCCTTGTGGAGGCCCAGATCGACCACATCGCAGACATGCTTGAGGACACGCACGTGAGGCTTGAGTCGCTCAGCCACAAGGTGCTCGACAACCGGGATCTCGACCTTGAGGTGGGCCTGGTTGCTCTTGCCGACATCGAACATCGAAACGGCAGGATCCGCCACAACCTCATGGACGCCCAGCGCGTACTCACCTCACTGTCACGCAGCGACAAACTGAGCCCCGGTCACCCCATCACCGGCCACCTGATCACCGGGTCCGGGAATGGGGGCCATCTGAACGGTGGGCACGAACGTCTTGCGAACGTGCTGCGGGATGTCGACTCCCTGCTGGCCCACACGGCGTTCCTCCTTGAGCAACTTGGCTTCCTCTCCAACACGATCATGGGGTTGATCAACACCGAACAGAACCAGATCGTCAAAGTGCTCTCCGTCGTCGCGGTCGTGTTCCTGCCACCGGCCCTCATTGCAGGAATCTACGGCATGAACTTCAAACACATGCCGGAACTCTCGTGGGCATGGAGCTACCCGGTGGCTCTCGGCGTCATCGTCCTGGCCGGGGTTCTGCCGTACGTGTACGCAAAACGACGACGGTGGTTGTGATCCGTCCGGGGAGTGCCAAACTTCCCCTCGGGCGTGTGTGAAGCCGTCGCCTCAAGACAGAAGGACTCCGATGAACCGTATCGATGCATCCGACATGAACGATGCGTGGGAAGCCCTTGCCCGCCACCAGCACGAGCTCGCACCGTCACACCTGCGTGATCTCTTCGCCACGGACCCGGATCGGGGGGAGCGACTGCATGCCGAAGCGTGCGGGCTGTACCTCGATTACTCCAAGAACCGGATCACGGACACGACGATCAGCCTGCTGATGGAGCTCGCCGAGGCCGCCGGCTTGCGCGACCGCATCGACGCCATGTTTGGTGGTGCACACATCAACGTTTCCGAGGATCGTGCCGCGCTCCACACCGCGCTGCGTCTGCCGCGATCCTCTCATCTCATCGTCGACGGTGTGGACGTTGTGGAACAAGTGCATGCCGTCCTAGATCGGATGACGATGTTTGCGGACCGGGTTCGCAGCGGGAGCTGGCTGGGCCACACGGGTCGACCCGTTCGCAACGTGATCAACATCGGTATCGGAGGATCCGATCTCGGGCCGGCCATGGCGTATGAAGCCCTCCGGCAGTACAGCAGTCCTGGGATCACCGTTCGATTCGTCTCCAATGTGGATGCCGGGGATCTCGTGGAGGCAACCAGGGAGTTGGACCCGGCCGAGACCCTCTTCATCATCTCCTCCAAGACGTTCACCACTCTTGAGACGATGACGAACGCCCGATCCGCCCGTGACTGGGTGGTGACCGCTCTTGGCAGTGAGGCCGCCGTTGCCGAGCACTTCGTGGCGGTCTCGACGAACGCCGAAGGGGTCCAAGCGTTCGGGATCAACCCGACCAACATGTTCGAGTTCTGGGACTGGGTGGGAGGTCGGTACTCGATGTGCTCAGCAATCGGGCTCTCGACGATGATTGCGATCGGTCCGGAACATTTCATGAACATGCTCTCAGGGTTCCACGCCATGGACACGCACTTCCGCACCGCCCCCTTCACCGAGAACCTCCCCGTCCTCATGGGTCTTCTGGCGGTGTGGTACCGGAACTTTTTCGGGGCACAGACGTTCGGCGTCATGCCATACAACCGATACCTGAAGCGGTTCCCTGCCTATCTCCAGCAGCTCACCATGGAGTCCAACGGGAAACACGTCACCACGTGGGGGGAACGGGTCACCCGGGACACCGGTGCGATCTACTGGGGGGAGCCGGGGACCAACGGTCAGCACAGCTTCTACCAGTTGATCCACCAGGGCACCACCCTCATCCCGTTGGATCTCATCGGGTTTGCAAGATCACTCACGCCCATGGGTCCGCACCATGACCTCCTGACCTCCAATGTGTTCGCCCAAGCCCAAGTGCTTGCGTTCGGCAGGACCGAGCAGCAGGTTCGTGCAGATGGCACGCCGGAGCACCTCGTGCCACACAAGGTCATGGAGGGGAACCGACCCACCAATGTGATTCTCGCCGACCTGCTGACCCCGTTCACCCTTGGGGCGCTCGTCGCTCTCTATGAGCACAGCGTTTTCACCCAAGGGGTCCTCTGGGCGATCGACTCGTTCGACCAGTGGGGGGTGGAACTCGGCAAGGTGGCCGCTGTCGGGATCGCGTCCCAGATGACGGACCCCGATGTGCCGACCCTCAACCACGACTCATCCACCAACGCGCTCATCCGGCGCTACCGCGAGATGAAGACGTCCTGAACGACGATCAGGACGGGACAGAACCGGGTGGCATCACGCCCGCCCGAAGTCATCCTCGAGCCGTTCGATGTCATCCTCGCCGAGATACGCACCGCGTTGGACCTCAACGAACACAAGGGGTTCGTCACCGGTGTTGCCGATACGGTGGAGACCACCGACGGGCACGTCAACCGAATCACCCGCACCAACCCGTCGGGAGACCCCTTCAAGGACCACTTCGCCGACGCCAGCAACGATGAACCAATGCTCGGATCGATGGTCGTGGCGTTGATAACTCAGCCGTTCCCCCGGCTTCACCACGATTGACTTGACCTGGAAGCCGTCGCCGCCTCCAAGAACCGTGTACTCACCCCATGGGCGTTCGTCGCGTTCGTTTGCCATCGCCTCATCTCCCCGTGAGGAGGGCCAGAGATCCGCGTGATCCTTCAATCAGCGGCCTCTCCCCAGCCCAACCCGGCGGTACCGTCGATCCCGACTCCCTCCACCGGGTGGTTCCCGTCACCTCTCCGAGCCTGCCTCGGGTGAACCCCGTCCTCCGTGAACCTTGTCCTCCGTGAACCTTACGTCAATAGGGGTCCGGATCGACTGCACAACGCGCAACCACCGTAATGACGAGAAACACACGGAGTCTGGCACTACCCTCTCCATCACTGCACCCGAGCCCCGGTTGTGCAGCTCGTTTCTGTGGTGGTTCCCCACCGGAGGTTCTCCGTCATGCTCGCTGTCACCGTCCTGTCCGCCGATTTGTGGGCAACCATCGGGGTCCTGGCCCTCATTGTCGGGTTGCGGATCATCGATGTCTCCGCGGGTGTTCTCCGTGTCGTGTTTGTGATGCGCGGTCGCCGCACCATCGCCGCTGCCGTCGGCTTTGTGGAGTCCTTCACCTGGCTCGTGGCGGCGGCGTTTGTGTTCGCGTCCCTGGACACGCCGGCAAAAGCGATCGCGTATGCGGGTGGGTTCGCCCTCGGTACCTGGATTGGAACATGGCTTGAGGAGAAACTGGCAGTCGGCAAATCCGTCGTACGGGTCTTTGTCCCGACAGACGCACCATCGCCCACAGCCGAGCTCCGTCAAGCCGGGTTCGGGGTCACCGAGGTCCCCGGTGAGGGTCTTCACGGTCCGGTGAAGGTCTTGTTCTGTGTCGTGTCACGCCGACGCGCACGGGAGGTCATGCGAATCATCGCTGCGTCCTACCCCACCGCGTTTGCAACCGTGGAGACCATCGACACGCTCGATCTGTCCCATCGGCGCTACCGGCAGCGTGCCTGAGCGGGGACGCACGGCCCCACAGACCGATACCACAGCGGAATCTGTCATGTCGTGCGCCGTATCCTCCCGGCATGGACATCGTATTCGTCAGGCATGGCCAGCCCCAGTGGGCTGTCAACAACCTCTCCCAAACGGATCCGTTCCTCACCAAGCTTGGGCACGAACAGGCTGAACGGGCCGCCGAGCGCCTGGCGGGGGACACCCCTGCCGCCACCGCCCTGTTCGTATCCCCCGCACTGCGATCACAACAGACAGCGACCCCCATCGGGGAACGAACCGGCCTGTCGCCCGTGACCATCGACGACTTCATCGAGGTACGGATGCCCGACTGGAGTGGTATGTCCGAGGAAGCCGTCATCAACGTGTTCATGACGACCAAACACCGTTCCCCCGACGAGTGGTGGCAGGGACTTGATGGCGGTGAGTCGTTCCGGGAGTTTCATGAACGGGTCACGACGGCCCTCGACAAGCTGCTTGCCGAACGTGGTGTCACTCGGGACGAGCATGACCCGAACCTGTGGCACTGTGAAACCAAGGAGGGACGGATCGTGATCGTCGCCCACGGCGGCACCAACTCGGTGTGCCTGACCCACCTCCTCGGTATCCCCCCATCCCCGTGGGAATGGGAGAAGTTCGTACTCTTCCACGCGTCCTTCGCCAGGGTCAAGGTGCTCCCCCTCGCCGGCAACCACGTCATGAGTCTCCGAACGTTCAACGATCAGGACCACATCCCGCGCGAGCGTCGATCCCGCTGACCAGCTACCTGCCGTAGCGGCGTTCCCGGTGCGTGTAATCACGCAGGGCCCGAAGAAAGTCAACGTATCGGAACGCGGGCCAGTACACATCAACGAACGAGTACTCGGCGTACGCAGCCTGCCAGAGCAGGAATCCTGAGAGTCTCGCCTCGCCGGACGTGCGAAGGACGAGATCGGGATCCGGAACATCCGATGCGTACATCCGGGACGACATTGCGCTGGCATCAATGTGTTCCGCCATCCTTGACGCCTCGATCCCAGAGGAGGCAAGGTCGTCAACCAGGTCTTTGACCGCGTCGACGATCTCCTGTCTTCCTCCGTAGGCGAGAGCGATCGTGACCCTGCGGGGTCCAGAGTTGCATCGGGACTCGAGACGCTTTGCCGCCGCGACGAGATCGGCAGGGAGGAGGTCAAGACTCCCGATGAACCGCACCTTCACCTGCTTGCCGGCCGGCGTGTTGGGAACCTCGTCGAACATGTTGATGAGCACCGAGTAGTACGGGTCGAGCTCCTCCTGTGGTCGTGCAAGGTTCTCCGTCGAGAGAAGCCAGCAGGTCACCGCTTCGATCTCGAACTCCGAGGTCCACTGCAGGAACTCGATGAACTTCGTCATCCCCACCCGGTACGACGCCTCGTAATCCTTGAGACCCTCAGCCCGTGCGTAGCGACGATGGCCGTCATGGATGACGCCGATGTGCCTCGGGAGGGCATCAAGGTTGAGACTCTTGCGGAGTCGGCCCTCATAGATTCGGTAGATCGGTTTGAGTGCGCTGTCTTTGATCGACACCCGTTCTCCCTTGTGACACACCCGTTGGACGGTGCGTCAACACTGCATCCAACCCCCGGAATCGTAGAGACGTTTGACAATATCGGATGCCATACGGGTCAACACCGATACCCTTTCCCCGATGGACCCGACCCGTTGGACCCTTGGAAAAATGCAGAACCCCGTACGCGGACTCCTCCACGGGACGACCGCCGTCGCCTCAGTTTTTGGCACGGTCTTCCTCGTGGTGGTTGCCCCCAACTGGGGGTATCGCATCGGGGTGATCGTCTTCGGTCTGGCGTTGGTGGCGCTGTACTCGACGAGTTCCCTGTACCACTCCATTGCGTGCCGGGACCGGTGGAAAAAGCGCATGCAGCGCCTTGACCACTCCATGATCATCGTTTTGATCGCAGGGACGTACACCCCGATCATTATCGCGACGCTTGACGGACCATTGCGCTGGACCGCTCTGGCGATTGCGTGGGGGACCGTCCTCATCGGTGGGCTCCAGCACCTCCTGTTTCCCACGGAGCGACAGGGGTTCTCGATGACCCTAGGCACCGGGATGGGGTGGCTCGGGCTCGCTCTGGCATGGCTGTTCGTGACCGTGCTCGGTTGGGCTGCCTCCGGGCGTGCGGCGATCGGCGGTGTGATCTACACGGTGGGGATGTTGCTTCTCGTCAC
>CAZULI010000074.1:0-7342 GCA_964621095.1 uncultured Acidimicrobiaceae bacterium
GCTGTCCGTTCCCAGTGCGCCGAGGCACTCCCCCGAGGCCACGGCCGCCGCCGAACCACCGCTTGACCCACCGGCGATGCGGCTGGAGTCCCACGGGTTGCGTGTCGGTGGCGTCTCACAACCGTACGCAAACTCATGGGTCGTCGTCTTTCCGAACACCACCGAGCCGGCGCGCCGGAACGACTCCACCGCTGGGGCGTCACCATCGGCTGGGACGGCGTCTTCAAGAACCTTCGACCCGGCTCGGGTGCGGAATCCACGTACATCAATGAGATCCTTGACCCCGATCGGGATTCCATGCAGCGCCCCGCGATCATCCGACGGTACCTTGTCGAGCAGAGCAGCCTGTTCGCGCGCTGCCTCGGCGTCGTGTTCAACAAACGCGTGGATCACCGGCTCACGTTGCGCCAAACGCCCGAGACACGCCTCAGTCAACTCGGAGGCGCTGATCGTCCCGGAACTGATGAGCGCTTGTGCCTCCTCAAGCGTGAGATCCCACAGGTCATTCCGTTCCATACCCACCTCCTGGGTGCCGTGTCAGTCCAAGAACGTTGATGTTGCGTCCCAAGCTGCTTCTGTTCGATCAATGCTGAACACCGCTTCGGTGCCCATCATCGAGGCAACACCGGCAACGATCGTCTCGGCAGCCATCACTGCTGGAACGGAACTGTCGAACGGGCCCATTGCCGGCACCATGACGTCACACCACGCGTCCGCCATCGCAGCATACGGTGACAACGCGCCGTCAGTGATGGCGATGACGGCGGCACCCTGTGACTTGAGGTACGACACGGCGTCAAAGGCACGGCGCCGGTACCGGTGAAAGTCAAACACCACCACGGTGTCACCGGGCGCTGCATGCGCCAACTGACCACCCGACCGCTGATCCTCGATGAACACGACATCCTTGCCAAGCATCCTCAGCCCACTTGCAAGGACGTGCGCCCCCGCCTGGGCGGTCTCCCCCGAACAGACAAACACGGTCCGCGCTGCCACGATGGGGGCAACCATCATTGTTGTTCGGTCGTCGGTGAGGTGTTGAAAAAGGTGTTCGATCGCGGTGAGAAGCTCGCCTCTCACCCTTGACACGGCGACGCCGCGGGAGCGAATTCGTCCGCGAGGTCTGGTGATCGTGTCCGCAAGGCTCGCCTGCATGTGGGCCTGGAGTTCTGCGTACCCCTCGAACCCGAGGGTCCGTGCAAAGCGAACGACGGTGGGGCGGCTGACACCGACGAGGCGGGCAAGATCGGCCACGGTACCGAACGCCACCGTCGTTGGGTCGTCAAGGATCTCTCTCGCAAGTCGGTGCTCGCTGGGGGTCAGTTGATCGTTGACGGCAGCGACGAGGTCGGCGAGGGAGTCGGGTGGCAACACAGTGTCCATCGTGTTACATTGTATCCAATCTAATATTCGTTTTGCTACATCCGTATCCGACCGGCGAGGGAGTACACACATGACCACTGAGATTCTCAGCAAGAAGGACAAGTACCAGCCAAGCGAGCGTGAGCAGAAGTTCCTTGATGGGGTCGTCAATCCCAAGTACGACCGCCAGATCATCAACGGTCTTGATCCATTCTTCGAGGATCGCGCCCCAGAGGACATGGCCGGGTTCTACACCGAGATCGAGATCTCCAATCTGCTCACGGTGAGGGGGACCGAGCGCGACGTCGAGGCCCGGATGCCGGTGAAGATGACCCGCCACTACTTCGAGCTCGCAAAGAAGAGCAAGAACCTCCAGAAGATCATCAAGGCGAGCACGGACGAGACCCTCAACCTCCAGGGGTCAGAGGACCCGGGGTACCAGATGGACTACAGCCCGGTCGAAGGGTTGCTCCACAAGTATGAGATGGGTCTCATGTACGTCATCTCGACCTGCTCTGCGCACTGCCGGTTCTGCTACCGCGAAGAGCTGATCGCCCGCAAGGAGGTTGAGCGCCAGGACGGAACGGTCGCCAAGAAGGGTCTCGCTCAGATCGAGGAGATCACCGAATACATCAAGGCACACAACGAGGTAGTGGCCCAGAACGGTGGGCGCCACCCCGAGTCGGGTCGTGAGAAGCTGCGTGAGATCCTCCTGTCGGGTGGTGACCCGATGGTGCTCCCGAACTCGAAGCTCGCCGCATGGTTCGCAGCCCTCGCCGAAGCAGGTGTTGAGGCAATCCGTCTCGGAACCAAGGAGATGGCGTTCCATCCCAACCGATTCGACGATGCGTTCCTTGATGTCCTCGATCGGTTCCATGAGACGTACCCGCTCGTAGGGTTCCGTCTCATGATCCACTTCAACCACCCGGACGAGTTCCTTCTCAAGGATGATGATGGCAACTACATCGAGGAGGAGAACGGCGTGCTGAAGTGGCACCCCGACACCAAGCGTGCGATGGATGCCGTTGTCGGGCGTGGCTGGCTCCACGTCGAGAACCAGGCCCCGATCATCAAGGGCGTCAACGACGATCCTGACGCCCTCCGCATCATGCAGCGTGCCCTGTACCGGGCCGGCGTGGGGAACCACTACTTCTTCTGCGGCAGGGACATCGTTGCCTACCGTGCATTCAACGTTCCGATCGAAACGGCGTGGAACATCCTCAATGAGTCCCAGAAGGGTCTCTCTGGTGCAGAAACACACGCCAGACTCTCCATCACCCACTACAAGGGCAAGACCGAAGTTGTTGCGGTCACCAACGACCCGATTCCGGGCCTCCCTGGCTCAGAGAACGGGGTGCTGATCTTCAAGATCCTCCGCAACGCTGCCGCTGCTCCTGATCGTGGGAAGGTTTGCATCGTCGGCCGCAACCCTGAAGCCATCTGGTTCGATGACTACGCTGACCGGGTCCTGTTCGACGAAGCCGGGTTGTTTGAGTACTCCCGTGTCGAGAAGAAGCCTGCCAAGGAGGCCGTCGACGCCTTGGCTGGCGCTTGACACGACGCGAAAGGCACAACTCGGTGATCGACAAGACGATTGAGTCCGTTGCGCAAGCCGTAGCGGACATCAGCGACGGCGCCACGGTGATGATCGGTGGGTTCGGTGAGGCGGGAAGCCCCATCGAACTCATCCACGCACTCATTGATCAGGGTGCAAAGGACCTCACCGTCGTCAACAACAACACGGGGAGCGGCGAGGTCGGCCTCGCCGCCCTCATCAAGGCCCGTCGTGTTGCCAGGATGATCTGCTCCTACCCCCGGACCGCCAACTCGACCGTGTTCCCCGATCTGTTCCGTGCTGGCGAGATCGAGCTCGATCTCGTCCCACAGGGAACGCTCGCTGAACGCATCCGGGCCGGTGGTGCGGGGATCCCGGCGTTCTACACGCCAACCTCGGTTGGAACCCCACTTGAGGAGGGGAAGGAGCGCCGCACGTTCAACGGGCGCGAGTTCGTCCTTGAGTACGGTCTGACAGCTGACTTTGCGCTGATCAAATGTCGCGCCGGGGACCCCCTCGGGAATCTTGTGTTCAACAAGACAGCTCGCAATTTCAGCCCCATCATGGCAACGGCAGCGAACACCACGATCGTCCAGGCGGACCGCCTCGTGGCTCGGGGCGACCTCGACCCTGAAGGTGTCGTCACACCGGGGATCTTTGTCGACCGCATTGTTGAAGTGCGGGATCCGGCCCAGGAGTCCGATCTCGTTGCACGGGGAGTGTCGTACCCATGAGTGACGTTGCCACCGGATGGTCCCGAGATGAGATGGCGAAGCGGGCTGCCGCCGACATCCCCGACGGCGCCTATGTGAACCTGGGAATCGGTATTCCAGAACTCGTTGCCTCCCATGTCCCGGAAGGTCGGGAGTTCATCTACCACACCGAGAACGGGCTGCTCGGCATGGGGCCATCCCCCACCGACGGTGGGGAGCCCGAACTGATCAACGCCGGCAAGAAGCGGGTGACCGCCCTTCCTGGTGCTGCGTACTTTCATCACGCCGACAGCTTCGGGATGATTCGTGGCGGACACATCGACCTGTGTGTGCTGGGTGCCTTGCAGGTTGCCCAGAACGGCGACCTCGCCAACTGGTCGGTCGGCGGTCCGGGTGCGATACCAGCTGTTGGCGGTGCGATGGACCTTGTCGCGGGCGTCCCGACCATCTTTGTGATCACCCAACACACGACCCGGGAGGGCACCCCCAAACTTGTCGAACAATGTACGTACCCCTTGACAGCGGTCAGTGTCGTGAGTCGGATCTACACCGATCTGGCTGTGATCGACGTCGGGGCCTCAGGATTTGAGCTCGTTGAGCTCGCCCCGGGTGTCACATTTGAGGATGTGGCAGCCCGAACCGACGCACCCTTGATTGACCCCAGAACCCAGAAAGTGACCTGATGACATCCAACACGGTGCAATCCCAGAACGAGACGAAGTCACGAAGTGCAGCGCTGTATGAGCGGGCAAAGATCTTTCTCCCGGGCGGTGTGAGCCGCAACACCGTCCTTCAGTCACCCCACCCGTACTACGCCGATCGGGCCGTTGGTTCACGGGTGATCGACATCGACGGTGTTGAACGCATCGATTTCGCAAACAACATGGCGTCCCTCATCCATGGTCACGCCCATCCGGCCATCGTTGCTGCGGTCACCGAGCAGCTCACCAAGGGGACGGCGTTCACCCTCGCGACCGAGGTTGAGATTGACTATGCAGAACACATGTGTGGTCGAAGCCCTGGGTTTGACCAGGTCCGGTTCGTGAACTCAGGGACCGAGGCAGTCATGGGTGCTCTCAAGGCAGCCCGCGCCTTCACGGGTCGGCCCAAGATCGCAAAAGTTGAGGGCGCGTATCACGGTCTCTACGATTTTGCCGAGGTCAGCCAAACCGCCAACCCATCGAACTGGGGGGATGCCGATCATCCAGCGAGTGTCCCTGTGTCGTTCGGGACCCCTGAGTCGGTCCTCGCCGACGTCGTGATCATCCCGTTCAACGACCCCGAGACGGCCATTGAGATTCTTGACGCCCATCGTTCAACGCTTGCCTGTGTGCTGGTCGACCCGATGCCGCACCGTGCCGGGGTCATTCCTGCCTCACCGGCATTCATCGATGCGCTGCGAACATGGACCGAGGCCAACGGTGCCTTGTTGGTGTTCGACGAGGTGATCACGTTCCGTACCGAGGTTGGTGGGTTCCAGCAACGCTACGGCGTCTCCCCCGATCTCACCGCCATGGGGAAGCTCCTCGGGGGCGGGTTCCCGGTCGGTGCGATCGCTGGTCGACGGGACGTGATGCAGGTGATGAACCCGCTTGCAGACAAGGTGCTGTTCCCACACTCTGGGACGTTCTCCGCCAACCCGATCACCATGACCGCCGGTCTCACGGCGATGGAGCTTTTCGATGCTGAGGCGGTCAAGACGCTCAATGAGCTCACCGAGCGTGCGATGCAGGGGATTCGGGACGCCATCGGCAGGACGGGCGCTGAGGCGTGTGTGACCGGAGCTGGTTCCATGTTCAAGGTCCACTTCAGGACGCATCCTCCCACCAACTATCGGGAGGCGTTTGAGGATGCCAAACATGTTGCGGCACGGACAGCAATGCTTCGCCATCTCTTTGATGAAGGCTTCATGATGGTCAACTCCTGTTCGGCCCTGCTGTCAACCGTCATGGTCAACGACGATGTCGACGCTCTGGCGGCTGCGTTCGAATCGGGATTCATGAAGATGAACGTGTGACGTCGTGAACGCCGACGTCATTGTCATCGGTGGTGGGATCTCGGGGGTGTCGGTGGCGGCACGCCTCTCCCAACGAGCCACCGTCGTACTGGTTGAAGCCGAAGGGTCGTTGTACTACCACGCCTCGGGCAGGTCCGCTGCGATGTACAGCGAGTGCCGGGGTTCCCGAGTCATTCGACTGTTGACCAAACAGTCCCGTGAGTACTTCACCGACGCGCCAGACGAGGTCACGACACCACGCTCGGTCCTCTACGTGGCCCCCCATGACGAACCAGACCGCATCAAGACGATGATGGCCGAGCTCCAACCCCTCCTTCCGACACTCCGTGAGATCGGACCCGACGAGATCGTCGAGATCTGTGATGCCGTCCGGCCATCGATGGTGTCAAGCGGGATGCTCGAGCCCGACGCCATGGAGTTGGATGTCGACCTCATCACGTCGGGGTTCCGGCAGGACGCCAAACAGGGTGGGGTCGCCATCCTCCTCGACCAGCGGGCGAGGACAGCCCAGCGGGTTGCCGGGAGCTGGGAGGTCACCACTGAGGTCGAGACCCACCGTGCTCCGGTCATCGTCAACGCCGCTGGTGCGTGGGGCGATCAGGTCGCAGCCATGGCGGGAGTGACGCCGCTTGGTCTCATCCCGCTGAAACGGTCGGTGTTCGTGTTCGATCCCCAACGAGCGGTCGCCGCGTGGCCACTGCTGGTCGACACCAGTGAGCGTTGGTACCTCAAACCCGAAGGCCCGAACGTTCTCGGTTCGGCCGCCAGCGAGGAGCGCTCCGAACCCGTTGACGCACGGCCCGACGAACTCGACATCGCACTCGGCATCGAACGCATCAACGAGGTGACCGATCTCTCGATTCGCTCGGTGCGCACGTCCTGGGCAGGTCTGCGTACCTTCACCCCCGACCGGACACCCGCGGTGGGGTTCGATCCGCAGGTGGATGGGTTCTTCTGGCTCGTCGGCCAGGGTGGTTCCGGCATCAAGATCTCACCGGCGCTCGCGGAGTACGCGGCGTCTCTCGTGCTTGATCATGCCGTCCCCGCCTGGTCCGCGCCGGACATCGATCAAAGCCTCGATCCCGGGCGCTTCACCAGATAGGTGGGGTCTCCGCCCCACGACTGAACTCAAGGTCAGTCGTGGGGGCCGTTACAATCCGACCAGCGCGGGTGTAGTTCAATGGCAGAACATCAGCTTCCCAAGCTGATGACGCGGGTTCGATTCCCGTCACCCGCTCCATCCGGAGGCCCCAGGCATGGTAAGGGATTCAGCCGCCTGGGCCTTCACCGCGCTTGGACCAAGGTCGGCAGCGTGACCCTAACGTGACCTTGCGACAGTGAGCTTACGATCGTCTCGCCTTGATGAACCTGTGGCAGCTACCAACCGAGACACGAGACGTCAGGCAGTCGAGACACCAACACTCGTCAGCAAACCACGGTCTCTCAAAGAGAGAGTCCATGACAAAGAGCAGTTTATCTACCTGTTAACCTATCACTGTGACAAGTACACAGTGTCCGTGGTGCGGAGAGCAGGTACAACGACGATCGCCGAAAGGACCTGCACCGACCTACTGCTCGGCAAGCTGCCGACAACGCGCTTACGAGGCCCGCCAAACCGTGCGATCCGCAGCTCGCTTGATGGATGCTTGGAGTTCCGACATGAACGAGGTCACCAGCGCCCTCGCGAAATCACCC
>CAZULI010000075.1:0-7340 GCA_964621095.1 uncultured Acidimicrobiaceae bacterium
TCGGCAGCGTCGCTTCTGAGTGCCGCCGGGGTGCCCCTCGAGACGATCGCCGACACCCTCGGCCACGTTGATACCCGGATGGTCAGCCACACCTACCGCCACCACGTGCGCCCGACCCAGGGGGCCGAACCTACCCACATGGAAGCGATGTTCGGGACCTGAAAACGGGGTCCGAAAATGGCAGCAATTCTGGCAGCAATTCACCCGTGAACCGGAGTGAACCGGAGTGAACGTCAAAAGACAGGAAACCTATTCTGACCTGCACAAACGTGCACTTCGGTGGACGCCGGTAAACTCCCCAAATCGAAATGGCATGGAAGAGGTCAGGGGTTCGATTCCCCTTAGCTCCACCCCTTCTGACCTGCGGTTTTGTCCCAAGCCGGGACAAGCCGCAGGGCCGAAAAACGAAAATGGCAGCACTTCTGGCAGCAATTCGTTTTTCGGCAGCTGCCAGGGTCAGGGGATCCGGGCGACGTGGCACGCTCGAGGAAGCCCGCCTATTGATACCCACGGGGGGTATGGCACGCCTCGAGGAATCCATTTCTGTCGATACCCCTATGGGGTATACCAACGCTCCAGGTGGTTGCGACTGAATCACAGTCGTGTAACTATGTACCCGATGTCCTACGCCGACCATCACAACGCGGATTCGATTCGGCCGATGCCGGATCTCGGCTCCGGTTGCACCTACGTAGGATCCGTTACAGGTCACGTAGCCCCCTGTGCTGGCGCTGGTCTCATTACTCGCCCAGATCATTGGTCCGACGGATGCAGTGGCATGGAGGACGTTCTAGACGTAGCCAGGGGTCGCGTCGCTCACTTCCAACATTTCGAAGGATTCCGCTCTCTCGTAGAGATGATCTACGCCGATGACGCTGATTCGATCGGGTGCTATGAGACTCACGCAGCCATCATCGGCCTACTGAGCGACCCTGCCCCGTCTGCGGTCCTATTCGTCGACGAACGCACGATACGAATGCTCCTCGACTACACGGACCTCGCTGCCACCCGGATACATCGCGAATACGAGTGCGCGGACTATGCCAAGGCGCTGAGTAAATACCTGTCGTCGCTACTCGAAAGGTGGGGGCTGGCAGACACTGCCGAGGAAGACCTACCCACCTGCCACAGAGCACTCGAAGACCCTGAAGCGACCATCTGCCGACGACACCGAAGCGAGCCACGGCCACCTATGCCCGTGGTGACTTCGCCGCTGCGCGCTCACGCTCCGCCCGCTGCCCCAGTGATCCAACGGGTGGCGATGCGTCCCAACTTCGCCTAGCGGCCTTTCCCGGCCTTCGCCACCCCTGTCACTCGGGACAGGCCGCGAAGGATGAAAAATGAATACGGACACGGCCGCAAGGCCGAACCTCAATCCGCACGAAGCCGCCGAATACCTCGGCGTATCGCGTGGAACGCTCTACCGGCTGATGGACCGCGGGGAGCTTGCATCATTCACTATCGGGCGTTCGCGCCGGATTCGCCGCGAAGTGCTCGCCGAGTACGTCGCCTCCCGTGAGCGTGCTGCGCTCGAGGCGGGGGCGTGACTCATGGAACCCATAGACGAGCGAAGCCGCCCACGGGCGGGACGGCTTCACGCGCTCATAATCATGAACTAACCGCCCACAGCCTACCCGAGCCATCTGACGACAACCCAGCCGCCTGGGCCGAGTCCTATGCCTCCCTCGGGTGGCCGGTGATTCCGCTGCACACTCCGACAGATGACGGCTGTAGCTGCGCCGACCACGCCTGTGGCTCGCCTGGCAAGCATCCGCGCACCCGTCACGGTCTCAAGGATGCGAGTACGGATATCGACAGGGTCCGTACGTGGTGGGGGCGCTGGCCCGATGCAAACATCGGCCTGGTAACCGGAGTCGCGTTCGACGTGTTGGACCTGGACTCCGACGAAGCCATAGAAGCCCTCGAGGCCCTCGAGGCCCTCGAGGCAGAGCATCCCAACACCCCCGGCGGACCGCCGATTATCGCTACAACCGGCCGAGGTGTTCACCTGTACTACGCGCCAACTGGTCTCGGGAACCGAACCGGGATCCTGCCCGGTATCGACTGGCGAGGTGTCGGCGGATACGTGGTAGCGCCGCCATCACTTCACGCATCGGGTGAGTTCTACGACTGGGGCGACCGGTGGCCCGCAGACGACCCTGTGTCGCTCTCTGAGGTGCCTGGGTGGTTGCGGGACCTGATCGCACCACCGACGCCGCTACGGGCGTCTGTGGGGCATGTGGCGAGCTATCGACGTGGGAAGAAATCCAGGAAGCTCGGACGAGGCTACGGAGCCGCTGCACTGGCGTCGGAAGTCGAAGCCGTGCGCAGCGCTGCCGAGGGAAGTCGTAACGACACGCTGAACCGCGCTGCGATGAATCTCGGGCAGTTGGTCGGACCCGGGGTCCTGGACTTACCAACGATATGGAACGCACTCAATGAAGCTGGCATTGCCTCGGGCCTGGATCCTCGCGAGGTGGCCCGCACCCTCGAATCAGGCATGACCGCCGGGATAGCGCAGCCGAGGGAGGTGAAACGATGAGCACTCCCGAGATGTTCTTCGATGAGCACGGCCTGAAAGTGAAGACCGTCGCCGAGACAATCGGAATTGGGCTCATACGGGTCGGAGACCGGGACAACAAGGGCCTTTGGTGGCGTGGTGATGATTACATCTGGCGCACGGGGGCGAAGGAGGAGGTAACTCGTCGCACGCGGGACCTGCTGGGCGAGCGCTGGCGACCCGCGTACGTCGGATACGTGGTCGGCTGGTGCGAGGATTCAACCCCGTTCAGGGATAAGGACTACTACGCCAACTCTGTCGCTGAAGACGTGGCTTGCGCGTGCAAGTATGACGACTTAGAACTTCTTGAAGATGCCGTGGGTCGTACCAAGCGGATCCTAAGGGGGACTTCGGCTCATCGTGACGCCTCCAGTGCAATAAAACTCGCCCTCGATGCCGCCTGTGAACGCTTCGCAGTAATAGCGAGCGAGAGCAAGCAAACCGAGGCAGACGGATGAGCGCGGCTGCATCTGGCGCCAGTGCGATAGCCGACGTGGCTACTCACGCCGGAGCCGAGCGGGGCAGTGGTCCGACCCCATTGCCTGTTCCCGATTCGCTCGTACAGCTTATGGAGCGAGAGGAAGCCGAGCCGGGCAGGCTCTATGGCGATGCCCCATCCTCATGGTCCGAGCCTGAGGACCTCAGCGCATATCTGGAAGGTGACCTCGAACCGACCGTGCCAACCATCCTGCGCCGCAGCGACGGGGGCCACCTGTTCTATGACAAGGCGATAAATCTTCTATTCGGACCACCTGGGTCAGGTAAGACATGGGTAGCGCTACAAGCGTGTAACGAGGTTCTGGCCGCTGGGGTGCCGGTGATCTGGGTCGACCTCGAGGACCACCCGCGGACAATGGTGGAGCGGCTAATCGCCCTGGGCGTGTCACGGGAGAAGATCAATCTCCGGTTCGAGTACTACCGCCCGGATGGCCCGCCGACGCCAGAGGAATCGGCCCGTATCGTCGGGTTCAGCCGACATGGGCGTAAGCGTTACATCCCGGGTTTGATCGTGATTGATTCCGTTGGGGAGGCGATCGGGACCACTGGGGAGAATGAGAACGATGACGCCGCTATAACTGCGTGGCGCGACGCCTGGGCGAAGCCCTTCGAACGGGAAGGGTGGGGCGTGATCGCCATCGATCACACCACGAAGGCCGACCAAATCGAGTTGGCGCCGTCGGGATCGAAGCGCAAGATGGCGATGGTCAGTGGTGCAGCGTGGCGCATCGATGTGGGCGAGCCATTCAACCGGGAGAAGGCGGGGTTCCTCGTCATGAAGTGTGCCAAGGATCGCCAGGGGAACTTCGACAAGGGCGCCCGGGGCGCTGTGGTGAGTGTGGATCCGACCGGCGAGCGCATGACGATCTATCCCGGTGCACCCGAAGACCGTTCGCCGATCGCGTCTTCGGACGTGCTCGCCGCTGTGCAGCCCATGGTCGACCTGATCCGGTATAAGAAGCCAGAAAGCGAATCCGCTCTCAGGGCGATTGCCACTGCGGGAGGCCACAAGTTCACTCGTGCTGTGCTCAGCAATGCGGTAGCCCTTGCGTGCCACGTGGGGGCTGTGAAGGAAACCCGTGGCCCCCGTAACGCCAAGCAATACGAGTACGTCCGGGACGTGACGAAAGCCGAACTCGAGGAACTGGCACGGTGAAACGACCTCGCCGGAATGGCCCCAGAAACAGACGACCTTCCCGGGAAGGTCAGCGCCCCATCGTCGGTATTCACGCTTACGACCTTCCCGGGAAGGTCAGCCCTTGGTATTTCAACGAAAAGTCAGGGTTTTGAGCACCTCGCCGCACCTCGCCGGGACCTTCCCGGGAAGGTCAGTACATACCAGGAACCGACCTTCCCGACCTTCCCGCCCCCTTAAGGGGCGGAAGGTGGGGAGGTCCCGGAGTAGTCGAACAACGAACACGTATGAGAAAGGGAATCCGATGACCCGACCTGATGACATGGCACGTACCGAGGTGGCTCGAAGCCGTCGACGTGGCGCCAACGAAAAGACCATGATTCAAAGCATCGGACGCCTGAGGAACATTGCCGAAGCCGCCAACGCCCGCGGGGACCTCGAGCTACTTCGCTACGCCGAGAAGATGATTGAACGAATGGGGCGCTTGCTCGCCCGTGCCGCCGAGATCGAAGGACGCGCGCCATGACTCGCACCTACACCGAATCCGAGAAACTCACCGCCCTCGAGGCACTACGTGAGCGTGGCGCAGCGACAGCGTCACGCGAGACCGGAATACCTCGAAGCACGATTCGAGGATGGGCCGAAGCCGCCGGTATCGACGCCGGGCCATCCGACGCCACCTGCCGACGAGCTCGAGCGAACTGGGTTCACTGGGTCGAACGTCGCCAGGCGACCGCTGCCGAGTTGGGCGACCTGATAGCCGAAGCCCTGGGCGTGGTGCGCACGAAGCTGCGCCTAGCTGCCGCCGGTGAGTCCGCCGCAGAGGCACAGCGTGCAGCGACAGCGCTCGCCATCCTGATTGACAAGGCCGACAAGCTGACGCCGCTCGCCTCCCTCGAGGACGACGATACGAAGCCCCCGATGACCGAAGAGATGGCGGACATCCAAGCCCTGGCCGACAAAGCCGCTCGGATCGCTGCCAGCCTCACCGCCGACGTCACTACCCACCCCGAAGCCGTCTAACTCGAAGGTAGGAACCATGACAGAGCAAGAAACCGCCGACGATCCCGCCGAGGTGGTACCGGATCCCACAGAGGTGGCGCGCCTGCTACGTGTCATCCTCGAGGCACTGGCGCCGGACTCCGACGCTGATGCACGCCTACGCGACCGCCTGGAAGCTGCCGCCCTCGCCCTCGAGCAATGGCCCGCTACGAAATGATCCGCTGCGTCCCCTGGTTCCCGCCCTGGTCGCCGCCAGAGGCTTTGGAGTGGCTCGCAGGATGGTTGGCCCGCCGTCGCTCACCCGTGCGCCTGTGGGGCTTCTGAGCGATGTCGCTTCCGAAATTCGCACCCTCGACCATCCCCTATTGACATGAATCGACCGTTTAGTGTAATATGTACTCATGCGAGCAATCACCTACCGCCGAGTGTCCACCGATGAGCAAGCCGAAAGCGGGGCCGGACTGGCTGCGCAGACTGCAACCCTCGAAGCCGCAGCTACCGCCAGGGGCTGGGACGTGGTGGCTGACCTGGCCGACGAAGGCGCATCGGGTGGCACGCTCGCCCGTCGCCCGGCGCTGGCCGAAGCGCTCGAGATCCTCGAGACCGGTGGGGCTGACGTGTTGGTAGTGGCGAAGCTGGATCGCCTGAGCCGCTCTGTGCTCGACTTCGCCCAACTGTCCGAGGTGGCCCGCCGACAGGGCTGGGCAATCGTCGCCCTGGACGTAGACGTAGACACCACCACCCCTACCGGCGAGATGGTCGCCAACATCACGTCGTCTGTGGCGCAGTGGGAGCGCCGAATCATCGGCGCCCGCACCCGTGACGCTCTCGCCGCTCGCAAGGCCGCAGGCGTGCGCCTGGGCCGCCCTGTGACCCTTCCAACCGAGGTACGTGAGCGAATCCGCTCCGAGCGTGCCGACGGGCGCACCCTCCAAGCGATCGCCGACGGGCTGAGCGCCGACGGGATCCCAACCGCTCGAGGTGGCACCTGGCGACCCTCGGCCATCCGCGCCGTGCTCACTTCCCTCGAGGCCGACGCCCAAGCCGAAGCGGCCAGGGCGTGAGTCTCACACCTTCCGTACCATCCGGACCCAGTTTCAGAAAGGCAAGAAACGATGGCTGGCAAGCAAACCTACAAGTCAGGTTCGATCTACCTCACGTCCGAAGGGCGCTGGCGCGGTGCGTACACGGACGCCGCCGGGGCCAGGCGCTACGTGAGTGGCACGTCTCGCGCCGAGGTGGCCAAGCGCCTCAAAGCCGCAGTACGCCGCGCTGATGACGGGTTACCCGCGGGTGACGAACGCATAACCGTGGCGGAGTTCCTGAACCGTTGGTTGACCGCCGTTGCGCCCTCAAGGTCAACCGCCAAGACAGTCGCCACCCAGGAATCCTATCGGTGGGCTATAGACCTGCATCTGATCCCGAGTCTCGGGAAACTGAAGCTGCGCGCCATGACGTCCGAACACGTAGAGCGAATGCTGAAAGAGAAAGCCGCCGCAGGCTACTCGCGCGCCACCCTGGTCCGGATGCGCAGCATCCTGGGTATGGCGCTGACCTGGGGCGAGCGGCGTGACCTCGTGGCTCGCAACGTGGCCCGCCTGGCCGAGATGCCCGCCAAGATCAAACCGAAGGCCGAAGGTCGCTCGCTCACTGTCGAACAGGCACGGGCACTACTCGAGGCAGCGGAAGGCGACCGCCTCGAAGCGCTGTACGTGACTGGCCTGATGCTTGGCCTGCGCCCTGGTGAGCTACTGGGTCTTATGTGGGATGACCTGGACCTCGAAGCCGGAGTTCTACACGTGCGCCGCACCCTCAAGCGTGAGCGGACCGCCCTGGTACTGGGTGAACCGAAGACAGCGAAGTCCCGGCGCGCGCTCGCCGTTCCCTCACCCGTGACCGAGGCCCTGCGCGCACACCGTCGCCGCCAGGCGGAGGAACGCCTGATAGCAGGCCCCGAGTGGGAAGACACGGGGTTGGTATTCGTCAATCACTTCGGGCGACCCATAGACCCGAGCAACCTGCGCCGGGAATTCTCGCGACTGACCGAGGCGGCCGGACTCGGACACTGGCACCCGCATGAGTTGCGCCACTCGGCAGCGTCGCTTCTGAGTGCCGCCGGGGTGCCCCTCGAGACGATCGCCGACA